>DASTJG010000139.1:0-4440 GCA_035716785.1 Anaerolineales bacterium | reverse complement strand
ATGCTGACAAGGATCTGGGTGGGGCTAATGCTAGCAATAACGCCAGTGCGGATCTCGCCGGCCTGAGGCAGGTCGACATTAAGATCCTGCTCTTTTAGCAAAGACTCCATTGTTTGATTGTTGTTGCTATTTGATTGTTCTCCCTGCTGATGAGCATCGCTCCCCTGAGCGGGCAGGGCCTTGTTCTGATCTGTCACTTGAGACTCCGATAGAGAAAAATGTAAGGGGATTATACAGGTGATTGTGCCAGATGGCAACCCTTATCCACAGGACTGCTTCGCGTGTGATTAATTCATTGCAAATAGTAGCCTTTGTCTCATAAAACCCTAAACTTTTCGGCCCCTGGCGAAAGCCAAATTCCTAGTCTGGGTATTGGGCTGCATTTTAGATGTCTATTTCTTGTGAATCTCCTTTTCTTTTATATTCGGGAATGTCTAAAAGAATGGGCTAAAACTTCCTTTGCCACAGAGATCACTGAGTTCTCTGAGAAAAAACTCAGAAGTCTCTGTGTGCTCCCCTGGCACCCCGTTCGGGCCGCGGGCGAGACGGCCTGCGTCCGGGGCAGGTGTGTGGCTAGGCCCACGGATTTGGACGCTCCCTTGTATTCCTACATTTGGGGAATAGGGAATCACGCGTTATAATCACAGGTCGGAGTTAATACATGCCACCTATTTTTCCATTCACAGCAATCGTAGGACAGGAGCGCATGAGGCGTGCGCTCATCTTGAATGCCGTTGATACACGCATCGGCGGTGTCTTGATCCGCGGGGAACGCGGAACCGCAAAGTCGACAGCCGCGCGCGCCTTGGCCGCGTTGCTTCCCAAGGTACATGTTGTCGATGACTGCCGCTTTGGCTGTGATCCAGACAAACCCGCCACCTGGTGTACGGAATGCAAAGAGCGTTTTGAAGGTTCCAAGAAGATCCCCGCACACATCCGGACCACATCTTTTGTGAACCTGCCCGTTTCCGCGACAGAAGATCGCGTCGTCGGGACACTCGACATCGAACAGGCCATCCAGAAAGGTGAGCGTCACTTCGAGCCGGGCGTGCTGGCATCCGCCAACCGTGGTCTGCTTTACATCGACGAGGTCAACCTGCTCGACGATCACGTCGTGGACGTCCTGCTGGACTCCGCCGCAATGGGCGTGAACATGGTCGAGCGTGAAGGCATTTCATTTACACATCCCGCTCGTTTCATTCTCGTCGGGACGATGAATCCGGAAGAAGGCGAACTCCGCCCGCAACTGCTGGATCGCTTCGCCCTATCCGTGGATATTGTTGGCATTCGCGAGGCGCGCGAGCGCGTCATGATCATGGAGCGCAACATCGCTTTCGAACAGGATGCCGAGGCGTTCCGCACCAAGTGGAAGTCAAAGGAAGAAGAACTCTCCCATCAGATCGAACGCGGACGTGAACTCGTCGGCCAGGTCACACACACCAGCCGCGACCTGCTCTCCATCGCGGCGTTGACATCTTCATTAAACGTAGACGGTCACCGCGCCGACCTGGTGATCCTCAAAGCCGCGCGCGCCCAGGCCGCGTTCGAAGGCCGGACGAAGATCAACGATCACGATATCGCCCTCGCCGCGGAACTGGCTCTGCCCCACCGCATCAAGCGGACTCCCTTCCAGCAGGCCGAGATGACGACCGAGCAGCTGCAGGAACGCATCGAGCAGTTGGCCGGCCAGTCGATGCCCAGCGAAGCGGAGGAGCAGGAGTCCGAGTCGCAAAAAGGCCAACCCGAGGAAAAAAAAATTTAAAAATCGAAGATGAGCGCGAGGAAGGCCCGCAGCAGGGCAAACCGGAGCAGATGCCGCCGGATGTCTTTGCCAACACCAGCGCCAACTGGTGGGAAGGTGGACAGAAGGTCAAGCCTGGCGAGAAGTTCCAGCCGCGCAAGCTAAATACCCCACTGGATAAGCTAGCCCGCAAACACGCGGGACGTCGTTCGCTCACCAAGACCGAGCGCAAACACGGGCGCTATATCAAGGCACGCCCCGCAGGTGAAAGGAAAGATGACATCGCCTTCGACGCGACGTTCCGCGCCGCGGCGCCGCATCAAAAGAAGCGCGTCGAGAAGCGCAAGAAGCTCGCCTTCGCCATCGAATCATCCGACCTGCAGCGCAAGATCCGCGTCAAGCGCGTGGCGAACCTGGTCCTGTTTTTGGTGGATGCTTCCTGGTCCATGGCGGTTGCCGAACGCATGAACGCGACCAAAGGCGCGATCCTCTCGCTGCTCACGGATGCCTACCAGCGCCGTGACCGCGTCGGCCTGATCGTCTTCCAGAAAGACCGCGCCACACTCGTCCTGCCCCCGACCAATTCCGTCCAACTCGCGCAGCGCGCGCTGATGGACATCCCTGTTGGCGGGAAGACCCCGCTCTCCGCAGGTCTGTTCCTGGCCGCGGATGTGCTGCGCCAGGAGAAGACCCACCATCCCGACGTCGAACCGCTGCTGATCGTCTTGACCGACGGCGCGGGCAACGTCTCGATCGGCGCGATGCCGCCTCAGGAGGAATCCTATAAATTCGCCGAGTTGATCGCGATCGAGAAGATCAAGAGCGTGGTCATCAACATGGAGCACGCCGCCTTCGATCAGGGTCTCGCCCAGCAGCTCGCGAATCACCTCAAAGCGCCGTGTTACGCGCTGAGCGAGTTAAAGGCTGAGAGTTTGTATCACACGGTGAAAGAGGAAATGGCAAAGCCAGCGGGGAAGAAATAAAATGAAGTGACAGTCACCAATCAGGCGGCTGTCACTTTTGCTCTGACAACAGTTAGGATATCCGGGTTTCTGAAAAATCCGGAGGTCTAATTTCTTTCATGGAGTTGCGTCCATGGCACAACGGAAGCCCTGAGCAGCATCTACACGGGCAGGAATACGCCATTCGCGATAAGAAGAACGAACGATTAGACTGGCATCGGTGACGCCACCACTCCATGAGCCACCCTTAATCACGCGGTACGTTCCTGCCTCTGGACCTGTTGGATTGGATGATGGCGAACTAGCATAATATGTTGCGCTATACCAGTCAGCGACCCATTCCCACACATTGCCTGCCATATCAACCGCGCCATAATCACTTGCGCCATCATAATACTTGCCAACCCTGGTTGTATCTCCCTCTATATCATTATAGTTTAAGAACTTGTCACCGATATCATTGCCCCATGGATACCTCCGTCCATCCACACCACGCGCTGCTTTTTCCCACTCTGCCTCCGTTGGAAGACGCCGCCCGGCCCATGTGCAATATTGATTTGCATCATTCCAGGAAACATAGATAACGGGATAGTAACGAAAGGCAAAGTTGCCGTAATAATTGTCATGCGTAGCCGATTTGATGGAATCCGGCGGATTACATTTTTTATCCTGAACACACTGGGCATACATAGCTGTTGTGACTTCAGTCTGATCGATCCAAAAAGCATGAGTTTTTACTGTATGAGCGGGCTTTTCATTATCACTACCATCATCACTGCCCATGATGAATTCGCCAGCAGGCACATGCACCAAAATCATGCCATCTTTCGTTGAGGGGGGAATTGCTCCGGTGGGCAGTGAAGTATCAGTTTGCTGCGGTTGCGATGTAAGGGTCGCTTCAAAGGTGGCAGGAGGCAAATTCTGTAAAAGTTTTGAACCCCCCCAGATCAACAGACCGGTTGCCAACAGCCCGGCAGCTATTCCAACGATGAGTCGCCAGGGTGTTGAATCTTGATTACTGTTATCGGGGAGGGCATGTAATCTTTTTTCCAATTCTGCAATTTTTATATCAATACGGGGAGAAGCAGGATCAATCCGCTTGATCTTATGATAAGTTTGCAGGGCATTCTCAAAATCTCCCTTCAACTCATATTGAATTGCCTGGCTTTTTAATTTCTCTAATTCAGCATCGTCTTCACTTAACAATCCATGAGCAGCAAGTGCGTCATGAGCAATTTTTCTCAAATTAAGACTATCATCGTTTTCAGCAATTTCCTTCAATTTTTCTTCTGCAGCCCGAGCCAGGCCTATGTGCTTTCCATCTAACAGACCAATCAAATCCTGGACTCCTCCCTTGCGAACTCCAGAACTGGGATGGGAAAGCAATTCAACTATTTCGGCCGGCAAAGGAGCAGGTTTCACGTCACGCGGTTTTAAATTATCTCGCAGGATAATATCACCTTGCTGTTTATAGGACCATTTTCCGGGCGTTTGTTTAGGTGTGCGACGCACAACTTGTTCGTAAGCATAATCGTAAAGTTCATCTATATCGATGCAGCCATCGTTGTTATGATCTGCGTCGCCTTTAAGCCCTTCGATCAAAAAATGTGTGAAGACGGATTTCTGTGTATTGCCAATTACTTTATCCCCTTCCCAAGCGTACTGGGTTGAATCAGTAGCAGTAAGAATCACGCGTCCAAACCCGCTGCCTTCAAAGGCAGAAGCAATACCCATACT
>DASTJG010000138.1:0-4305 GCA_035716785.1 Anaerolineales bacterium | reverse complement strand
GGAAAGTTCAGTGACCTGTTTGTGCAGGTTCGATGTCTTGAATGCGGATGCAAGCTGTCTCGTTACGGTTGCGCAGGGTTCAAGGTTGCTTGCATCGAATGCAATGTACCCGAAGGCTTCTTCCTGAAAGGTAAGTGGCAGGATGATCACGTTCAACACTTCATCCGCTGGATAAAGTCCCGGCGAGGGAAAATTGCGACTGGGAAAACGCTGGCTCACAGCTTCCAAATGCGAGTTAAGGACAACACTCCATGCAAATGGGTCATTTCCCTCAGGCTCAAAAAGTGCAACCCGGACGTGTTTAATGCCAATGTTGCCCAGGTTTTCTTCCAGGATCTCCACAGCCTGGCGCTCATTCAGGATGGCGCTCAACCTGCTGGCGAGCTCGCCCAGGGTTTGTTCGGCGATTTGCTGGTGGTAGTGATTGCGGTATACCTGGCGCTGGACACTTTCACTGATTGCACAGCGTGCCTGATGCAGCATGTTCTCTGCAAAGCTTTTTGTCTGGTCCCGCCATACGATCGGTAAATGGGTCATGTTCTGACGCAGAGAGGAGATGGCATTCTGCCAGGCATCTGCATTTTCATCTCTCAGTTCCAGTTCCTGGAGAACGTCCATAAGCTTCTCCTGGAAAGGGCTGGCATTCTCTGCTTTCAAACCTGCGTAAAACCCTTCGACCAGGCTGTTGCAAAGGCGGGACGTTCGTTCTCCAAACGGGTATCGCAGGAGCGGGGGTAAAGTCGCCATCATCCCTTCTGCGATCTCGTGTTGAAGTGCGCTGACATCGATATTTTTGCGGGCTGGTCGAGGGGAGACTGATGTGCGCGATCTGTTTTCGGAAGCAGAAAGGATCGACCGGGGCAGGCAGCCGCAGGATTGACGGGGGATCAGGCGGGTCGGCAGTTCAACCGATGCAAGCTCCTGACTATCCTTCAAATGATCGGACATGAGCGTCAGGGCCTGCTGCCCGATTTCCAGCAGGGGAGCATGGATGCTTGCCAGCGGCGGCACCTGTGCGATCGCATCCGGCTGATCGTCAAAACCGATGATGGCAATATCGCGGGGAATTCGCAGAGTGGTGGTTGTGCGAATCGCCTGCATGGCTCCGATCGCCGATGCATCATTGCTTGTGATCAGTGCAGTAAGCCTCACACCTGATCGGAGTATCGTTTGCATTGCCTGGTACCCCCCTGGAACAATATGCAGCCCCGCTGCGATCAATCTGGGATCGGGATCCAATCCATAGTCAGCCACAGCAGATCGAAAGGCCTGCAGGCGTGCCTCGCTGTCCCCTTTGTCATCCGGGTGGCCGGCAATAAATCCGATGTGACGATGACCATGAAAAATCGCCATGTGCTCCACAGCCTGACGAATGCCGGTCTCGTTCTTGGCGGAAATGGTCGGTGCATCCTCTCCTGTTGCAATGAACAGGATTGGATAACCCTGTCGCCTCAGATCCTGAAGATATTGTGAATGAGCCTCATTTTGCAGTGGCGTAAAGACGATCATACCGTCGGTATTCCATGGACCAATGGGAACAAAGCGCGCGTCAGGTGAAGGGACAGGCCAGGCAGGCTTTAGCATGGCCTGGTCGGACACATTGTTTGTCAAGCTCCACCCCAGCAGGAGGTTGCACTCTCTTGCACAGGCGGCTGATTGGATGCCTTTTAATATCGTGGAACGATAGTGATCTGGCGTGTTTACAGAAAGGGCTGAATACCCCATCAGGATGCCAACCGTTGGTCGACTGCATTTGAATTTCAACATTTTCCACAACCATTCACTCGATGTTGGAAGCAGACAGCCTTCGCTCATCATTTCACTGTGGTGTATTCTTGTAAACCCTATTCTAATCAACAAAATTGCATAACGAGCGGATTGACAATATTGCCGTTTGCAACTTTGTAATTGTATCTGTGTAAAATCAACATGATCAACATCGAAATTATATTTGGAGTGATGCCATGTCTGTTTACCCCCTCTATCAGGTGGATGCCTTTACCATCCGGCCGCTTGGCGGCAATCCATGTGCTGTGGTTTTTGACTGCGCCGGCCTCGCTGATGCGGTCATGCTGGCGATTGCCAGCGAGATGAACCTCTCCGAAACAGCCTTTGTCTGGCGAATGGACGACGGGCGTTTCCGCGCCCGTTACTTCACAGTTGCCGGGGAAATTCCATTGGCCGGGCATCCCACGCTCGCGACGGTTTACGCTCTGGTCGATTCGGGACGGCTCAAACTGGATGGCGACTACCTCAAGCTTCCGCTTGTCTTGCGGGACGGACCGATTGAAGTGGAGATCTTTGCCAAAAACGGCAACGTGGAGCGCGTGGTGATGTCTCAGCGTAAGCCGCAGTTCCTGTCCACGCATCGTCCCGCGGACGTTTTGCCTGCTTTCGGTCTCGAGGATGCGAATCTCCTCCCGGGCGCGGTCATCCAGACCGTCAGCACAGGGACGCCGCAACTCATGATCCCGGTCAAAGATCACGACTCGCTCCGCAAAGCGACGGTTGATCCGGAGAAATACGCGGCTCTACGAAGTACGAGTGGCTTTTTCAGTCCACACTTGTTCTGCCTGCAGGGCATCGAACATGGCGCGACGTTTGCCCGTCACTTTGGTGTGCCGCCGGCTTTCATGGAAGACCCGTTCACCGGTTCAGCCACAGGAGGCATGGCAGCTTATCTCTGGCATCACGGGCTGATCGAGAGCCCCAGCTTTACTGCCGAGCAGGGACACTGGATGTCGCGGCCAGGAAAGGGATATGTCGAAGTGATCGGTCCGCGGGAGGATATTCAAACGGTCAAGGTTGGTGGGGCAGCGGTGACTGTGTTCAAAGGAGAGTTAACAATCTAATCGTAAGAATCAACGCTCCCGAAGTTTACAAGACTTCGGGAGCGTTGATTCTTACGATATTGATTATTTGAGCGGCACCAGATCGTCCACCAGCGCCTCGACCTCGGCACGTGACAGCGTGCTATCGAGCAGGAAACTCGTTCCGCCAGGGACGGTCAGCATGCCTGCGGTGCCGTTCTCTGACCCCTCCGGTTGGGACGAACTATAGTTGAGCACCAGCCCGTTCGCAGCTTTGTAACTGCCGTCGTAGAAGGACTTCTCGATAAATCCTTCGTCCATCACGCCCACGGCTTGTAGATTGAAGGCCGCGCCGGAGGATGCGTTGCGATAGTGGATCTCATATCTGTAGGGCTCGTCCGAAGGCTGGTTGGACATGGCGACGATCTCCTGGGTAAAGCCCTCGGGGATGTTGTTCAGGACAAAGGCCTGAGAATAGAGGTTCGTATGTGCGGCCAGTTGTTCTGCTGAGATCGTCTCGAAGGAGACGTCATCAACCTCCTGCGGTTGATCGTCCACAAAAGTCACGTTCTGCAGATTAGTAAGACTCCAATCCACCGGGGTTCCCGGCTGCAAGACTTCGTCCACCAGGAAACGTACCTTTTCAATGACGATTTCCTTGCCATCTTTATAGACGGTCGTTTCGCTTTCCACGAGTTGATAAGTTTTGGCATCGAAGACCATGGTCATTGTACCGATAAAGTCTTTTTGATCCTGTCCGTTGGGCAGTTTGCTGGTCTGGAAATTGCGATTGACGAGGACATAAACTTGTCTGCCGTCCCGAGTTTCCTTGCCGGCCACTTCCACGTGCGGGTTCTTGCGGAAATGGTCGAAGAGTGATTCTGCATTGGTTGTTTCCCCATTACCAGTCAGCTTTTTCTGGACATCGTCCTGATTGAGCGGGGTGCGATGAATGGTGATCGATCCGTTATGGATGTCTTCGGCCAAGGCTGTATAGTCGAAAGACCCATCCACGGCTCCGACCTCGAGTACTTTTCCGTTCAAATCCTGGCTGAGGAAGTGATAATAGCCTGTGGACGGATCATAGTAGGACTCATTGATGACCGTTGTCCCGGCCTGTTTTCCTTCCACTGCCTGCGGATTCTCGTAAATTTCGATGCGGGTGTGCTGGATTCCCTGCGCCGCGGACTGAGCGGCCTGCGCCGCGGTCGCGCGATCAAGGATGGTCTGGGCTGAAACCGGAACTACACGTTGGAACGTCAGAACAGCAATCAGGGCAAGGGCCAGAACAGCCGCCCCGGACCCCAGAATGTATCGTTTACGCATTGTTATATCTCCTAAACTTCGATTGAATGCGTGTCCCGCGCCACGCGCCATGTGCGAGAACCACGCCATAAATTTGGACGAAGGTTGCGCGGCCTCCTGCAGGAAAGGCGCCTGCACCTTCGGCAGCTTGGCCTCGAGCCGATCCCACGCGTCCCGGGGCGGGACAGCC
>DASTJG010000137.1:0-9574 GCA_035716785.1 Anaerolineales bacterium | reverse complement strand
CGCCGATCCTTCGATCGAGGATCTGCGCCAGCTTTTCACCGACCGGACTCTGGCAGATAATGAAAAATTGGGGTTGAGCGAAGAAGTAGTGAATGCCTACCAGCTGGCGAACCCGCCCGGCATGAGCGCCGATGGATTGATGAGGTATTGGAGGAAAGTAAGAAATGTGGTGTAAGATCAGGTGAAAGTCACCTTTTCAGTTACTTTGTCTTTGCAGGGGATAACCCTTACGATTATAAGACCGCCAAAGCTGGCGGTCTTTGGCTTTACTATTCCAATTAGCATAAGTTGGCTAACAGTAGTAACGACTTCAGTCGTTCATTTTCGGGTAAACAGCGACTGAAGTCGCCACTACGTTATTATGCAATTATGGTTAACTCGAATAAAACGATGCGGACGGTTTGGTAATAATCACAGGGGGTAACCGAGATCAACGACAGTCTAACGATATCCCTTTAAAATCCATTTGTGGATCTTCGTTCTATTGACACTTTGTGAAATTAGGGATTATCATGCGATCTGGGTGGTTGAATAGGTAAGCAAGTTGCCTATCCATAGACATTTTTGGGAAATTTAGATTTATATCAGAATAAGTACATCTCAATTCAATACAACTAAGGGTACGTTCCTGGTTGCAAACCTTCGGGAGGGATCATGTTTGCACGTAAGTCAAGAAAAGAATTTGTTGTGCGCTCGCTATTAAGTGCCGTGATGATGCTCAACCATTCACGGCTTACTTTGCTAAGCATCGCGCTCCTTTTTGTGATGCTTTTCAGTCTGGCATGTCCCATGGCAGCTTATGCAGATGATGGCACTCCACCTCCACCCGCAACCGAGGAGCCGGTGGTCAGTGATCAATCACCAGTAGGCAGCGTCCAGCCGTCAGGAGAGGAAGCTGTCAGCGATGAATCGGCAGACATGGAGGCTTATGTGGATGAGGGCACTCCACCTGCACCCGCAACCGAGGAGCCGGTGGTCAGTGATCAATCAGTAGTGGACAGTGTCCAGTTGTCAGGAGAGGAAACTGCTAGCGATGAATCAGCCAACACGGCGCCGACCGAAGTGGTTCTTGCGGAAGAAACGGTTAGTATTCCAGAAGTATTGGAACAATTGCCGGACGATACCGCGGTCGTTGTGACGGTTGATGGAGAGATCGAGCCATTGGCAACGCAGGACGCGGCGGAAGCCATTGTCTCTGGCGATCCGGTCTGGTGCCCGGCAACACTTGCTGCCCCTACTCCCGGACTCAATGGCTGCACTGCCTCTGTTTCAAGTTTGCAAGATTTATTGAACGCTCTGAGCCTCGCTGAACCAACTGAAGCGGGTATTATCTGGATTGAATCTAGTTATGACAGCAGTGCGAATGATGCAACCTCCACCGGATTTGAGATTGATGGCGGCTCATTTACCACGATGAGCAATCATGCGCTGACAATTCAGGGCGGTTGGAGCGGAATTAGTGGAGATGCGAGCATTGGTTCAGCATCCTTATTCAATGGCGATTATCTCCATATCACGAACTGGCAGGGGAATGTCACGATCAACAATATCCAGATCCTTGGTGCCAGTGGTGGTGGCTTGTTAGTTGCCTCCGCGGGCGACATTGCACTCTCCAATGTCACAGCCAATGGCAATGGAAGGGATGGTGCATCCCTGAATAATACTGCTGGAACAGGCAGCATTACTGTTGACAAGAGCATGTTCAATGACAATACCTACACAGATAGTAATGGCTTAGCAGTCTATTCCAACGGCAATATCACATTCTCCAACGTGACCGCTAACGGCAACGGGGGGAGCGGCGCTTACCTGAATAACTGCAATCTTTCCGGGACGGTGGGTGGAGAATGCACCGGTACCGGCAACATCTCGATTGACTCAAGCACGTTCAACAACAATGATGACGAGTGGTACGGCAATGGACTGAGGGCATACTCCAATGACGACATCACACTCTTTAATGTTGTTGCTAATGGCAACGGAAGAGAGGGCGCACTTCTGACAAATGACTATGAAGGCGCCAGTGGCGGTATCAACATCAGTGACAGCACCTTCGGTGACATCGAGAATGGTAACGGGGAGTATGGCTTGCAGGCATACTCTAGCGGGGACATCACGCTCACCGACGTCACTGCCAATGATAACGGGTGGATTGGCGTCTCTCTGGATAACGGCCGTGGAACGGACGATATTACTGTTGACCAAAGTACGTTTAACGACAACGGGAGTAGAGGATTGTCCGCTGTCTCTTATGGGAGCATTACGCTTTCCCAGGTCACTGCCAATGGCAACGAAGCGAATGGCGCTTATCTGTTTATCATCGATGGAGCAGGTGACGACAGCATCACCATCAGCGACAGCACCTTCGGCGATATCGGGTATGGCAACGTGTGGATTGGCCTGGAGGCATACACCAGTGGGGACATAGCACTCACCAACGTCACTGCCAGTGGCAACTACTGGGACGGCACTTACCTGGATAACTGCATTTCTTTTTATTGGGTCGGCTGCGCTGGCACCGGTAGTATCTCAGTGAACTCAAGCACCTTCAATGGTAATGGTATGGGCTCAGTGATTGGCAGCCACGGCATGGAGGCATACTCTAGTGGGGATATCACGCTTACCAATGTTACTGCCAATGGCAACGAATGGGAGGGCGCTTACCTGAATAACTTTTGGGGGACAGGCAACATCAATGTCAGCGACAGCACCTTCGACAACCCAAAGAACAGTGATGGGATTGGCTTGGATGCGTACTCTAGCGGGGACATCACGCTCACCAATGTCACTGCCAACGGCAACACGGAGGGTGTATATGTAGAGACTGATGGGAGTGTAACCATTGTTTGCAGTCAGTTCAATAACAATGAGACTTACGGCGTTGACGCTGAATATGTGACTGGCATCTTCACGCTTAACGATGTGACCTTCAGTGGGAATGGCACTGGTGATTACATCGGATCGCCTGTCATCACGAGCGGTGCCTGTCCGCCTCCTCCTTCTGATGGTGGAAACGGTGACAAAGGTCATGGTAAAAACGGCCAGAATGTTCCCCTGTATATCATCATCAAGCGCATCCAGAATCAACTGCCTGGTGAATTGGGAGCAGAAAACACCTTTGTCTCTGCCCTAAAAGTTGTTCTCACTGGGCGGGGAGCGCACACACCGGGACTTGCGATCAAACTTTCCTTCCCGATCCCCCAAAGCATGAAAGATGCCAATCTGGCTGTCCTGTTCTGGAACGGCTCGGAGTGGGTGGATGTGCCAGGCGGCAGTGTAGTGGATGACTATTTTGTTATCACGGTCAATAAACCGGGTATCTATGTGCTGGTAAGTAATTAAGCCTGGAACAATGTTACAAAAGAGGGATGGTCATGCCGTCCCTCTTTTATTTTTATCAGTTACTTTCCCTTGACGGATGTCACGCCGAAGGTGTGATGCTTGGAACGGGGCAATTTTTATCAATCAAGATATAATTCTCCATTATCTTGGATCAATCCCTACGCAGTGCCGCATAAAGATCTAATCGACATTTGAATTTCGACCTCCAAAAATATCTGAATGTTTCGTTCTTTATGAGGCAAGCGGCAAAAATGCTGGGACGGCCCACATCGATCCAAAACTATGTGGTCGTTTTTCCGAAAACGCAACGGAGATCCGCGTCCCTACCCATCTAGAGGAGATTGCATGAACCATTTTCTTGCCATATCAGATCTATCCCCGGGGGAAGTGCAGGACCTGCTCGACCTAGCCATTAAACTAAAAGAAGAATATTTCAAGAAAGGCAACCCGCCGTACTTCAAGGGCAAAGTGCTGGGGATGATCTTCCAGAAGCCGAGCCTGCGGACGCGCGTCTCGTTCGACATGGCGATGCGGCATTGCGGCGGCGATGCCCTCTACCTCTCGCCGAACGAGATCGGCCTGGGCAAGCGCGAAGCCATCAGCGACATTGCGCGCGTCCTGTCGGGCTATGTCCATGCCCTGATGGCGCGCGTCTTCGATCACGCGCATGTGCTGGAGCTGGCGAAGTGGTCCGACGTCCCCGTGGTCAACGGCTTGAGCGACTACAACCATCCCTGTCAGGGCATGGCAGATGCCATGACGATCCAGGAGAAGTTCGGCAAAGCAAAAGGCCTGAATGTTTCCTATGTGGGCGATGCGAACAACGTGGCTGTTTCCCTGATGCACGTCAGCGCGAAATTGGGCTGGAACTTTACGATCGCGAACCCCGAAGGCTACGACCTGAATGCCAAAGCGGTTGGGATCGCCAAGGATATTTCCGAGGAGACCGGCAGCAAATTGACGTTCCTGCGTGACCCGCATGAGGCCGTGAAAGGCGCGCATGTGATCTACACCGATACCTGGACCTCGATGGGCCAGGAAGAGGAGACCGCCAAGCGCGAGAAAGTCTTCCCACCCTATCAGGTCAATGCTGGGTTGGTCGGCGAAGCAGACAAGGACGTGATCGTGATGCACTGCCTGCCTGCGCACCGCAACCACGAACTGACCGACGACGTGGCAGACGGTCCGCATTCGGTGATCTTCCCCCAGGCGCACAACCGTTTGCACGCACAGAAGGCGATCCTCGCCCGTTTATTTGGTGTTGGATAAATTCCGGTAGGGATGAGCAGCGGCCCATCCCTACTTTGTCTAAGGTGAAGGAATGAATACAAAAGATTTTATTGCTTTAGAGGAACAATACGGCGCGCATAATTACCACCCGCTCGATGTGGTCATCGAACGGGCGGAAGGGGTCTGGGTCTATGATGTGGACGGCAACAAATATCTCGATTGTCTCTCTGCTTATTCTGCGGTCAATCAGGGGCATGTCCATCCGCAAATCTTGAATGCCATGCTGGAACAGGCAAAGAAGGTCACGTTAACCTCGCGCGCCTTCCGCAATGACCAGCTGCCGCTGCTCTACAAAGAACTCTCCGAGATGACGGGCTATGAGATGTCCCTGCCGATGAACAGCGGCGCGGAAGCCGTCGAGACCGCGCTTAAGCTGGCGCGCAAGTGGGCATACCGGGTCAAAGGAGTACCGCGCTACCAGGCAGAGATCATCACTGCACAGGGCAATTTCCACGGGCGGACGATCACCGCCGTGACGATATCCACAGAACCATCGTATCGCGAGGACTTTGGTCCCTTCACGCCCGGGTTTGTGACTGTCCCTTACGGCGACGCACAGGCAGTCGAAAAGGCGATCACACCCAACACCGCGGCGGTCCTGCTCGAGCCGATCCAGGGTGAGGGCGGAGTCATCCTCCCGCCCGCGGGGTATCTCAAACAGGTGGCAGCGATCTGCCGGAAGAACAATGTTTTGTTGATCCTGGATGAAATTCAAACCGGCCTGGGTCGCACCGGCAAGCTCTTCGCCGCGCAGCACGAAAATGTCCGCCCGGATGTGACGATCATTGGCAAGGCTCTTTCGGGAGGTTTTTATCCCGTCTCTGCAGTGCTGGCAGACAAAGCCCTACTCGGACTCTTTCAGCCGGGAGAGCACGGATCCACCTTCGGCGGGAATCCGCTCGGGGCCGCGGTGGCACGCGCCGCCCTGCGCGTGATCCGGGAGGAAAAATTAGTGGAGCGCTCCCACGAGTTGGGACAATACCTGCTGGAGCAACTGGCTGAGATCCCAAGCCCGCATGTGAAGGAAGTGCGCGGCAGAGGTCTGTTCATTGGCGTCGAGCTGAAACCGGAAGCGAAGGGCGCGCGTCGGTTCTGTGAAGCGCTGCAAAGGAAGGGCATCCTTGCCAAGGAGACGCATGAACATGTGATCCGTTTTGCCCCGCCGCTGGTGATCGATAAAGAGACGATCGATTGGGCACTGCCCAGCATTCGTGAAGTGTTGAATATGAAATAGTCCTCACCTAACCCCTCCGCCCCGTTGGGGCACCTCCCCTTCCCTCTCCATGAAATGGAGAGGGAAGGGGAGGCAGGGTGAGGATGGGTGAGGTATGGAGGTCCCATGAACATTGGCATTCCGAAAGAAAGGCGCCCATTCGAGGAGCGTGTGGGTCTTTCCCCGGCCGGGGTGGAGATTCTGACTCAGCATGGGCATCAAGTGTACGTCGAGCATGAGGCGGGTGTAGGAGCCGGATTTGAAGACCGGGAGTTTGAAGAGGCTGGGGCGCGTCTCGTCTACTCGCCGGAGGAAGTCTTTGTCCGCGCGGACCTCATGTTGAAAGTGGCGCGTCCAACCCGCCAGGAGCTGGACTGGCTGCGTCCGAATACGGTGCTTGCCGGTCAGTTGCACCTGGCAGCCACGCGCGAGGACAAGATCCAAGTTCTGCTCGAAAAGAAGATCACCTCCATCGCCTATGAACAGATCGAAGCCGCCGACGGCTCTCTGCCTGTGCTGCGCCCGTTCAGCCAGATCGGCGGCAGGATGGCGGCATCGATTGCGGCACGCCTGCTGCAGAATAACTCAGGTGGGAAAGGCATCCTGTTGGGCGGCATCCCCGGTGTTTCTCCGGCAGAGGTTGTGATCCTGGGTGGCGGTGTGGTCGGAATGTGCGCGACATCCGCTTTCCTGGGTCTGGGTGCGCATGTTACGGTAATCGATAAAGAAATGCGCGCGCTGCAGCAAATCGCTACCCGTTTCCCAAATGTAGTGACCATGCTTTCCACCAAACGCAATCTGGAAAAAGTAACCGCATATGCCGATGTCGTGGTTGGCGCGGTGCTGATCTCGGGGGAGCGCACGCCGATCCTGATCACGCGCGAGATGCTGCGCGCCATGAAGCCGCGCTCGGTCTTCATCGATGTAAGCATCGATCAGGGTGGCTGCGCAGAAACGTCGCGCCCGACCATGCACGACCAGGCGCCCTACGTGGAAGAAGGGGTGCTACACTATTGTGTTCCCAATATGCCCGGTGTAGTTGCGCGCACGGCCACGCACGCGTTTGTCAATGCTGCCATGCCCTACATCCTGCAAATTGCCGATCTGGGTCCGGCAGGCGCCATTGCACAGGACCCCGGCATCGAAAAAGCGATCAACACCCATGAAGGCAAGCTTGTCCACTTGACCCTTCTTTCCAAAGGAGCCGACGATGGATTGGACTAGCATCTACAAATCACGGATCACGACCGCTGAGGAGGCAGTACGAGTTGTTAAATCCGGCAACCGCATCTTCCTCACCGGTAACGTCTCCGTGCCACAGAAGGCACTCGCCGCTTTGGTGGACTACGCTCCGAATCTCCAGGACGTGGAGGTCTGCCAGGCCCTGACGATCGGCCCTGCGGACTATGTAAACCCGGGCATGGAAAAGCACTTGCGTGTCAATACGCTCTTTATCAGCCACAACGTTCGCAAGGCTGTCCATGAGGGTCGCGCCGATTTTACCCCTGTGCTGCTCTCTGAATTCCCCTTGCTTTTCAAACGCGGCATCCTGCCGGTGGATGTTGCGATCATCCATGTCTCGCGGCCCGATGAGCACGGGTTCTGCAGCCTGGGTGTGGAGGTAGGACTGACCAAGTCGCCTGCCGAATCAGCGAAGGTCATCATCGCCGAGGTCAACCAGCAGATGCCGCGTACGCTGGGAGATTCATTCATCCATGTCAGCCGCCTGAACCATATTATTCCGGTCGATTATCCTATCCCTGAAATGCCAATGTCTGAGGATGGGAACTCCGAGGTTGTTGAAAAGATCGCAAGTTTCATCGCAGAGTTGATCCCTGACGGCGCGACCATGCAGATGGGCATTGGCGCGATCCCGGATGCCGTGCTGAAGTATCTGCGTTACAAAAAGGATCTGGGCGTGCACAGCGAGTTATACTCCGATGGGGTGATCGATCTTGTCAATGAAGGTGTGTTGACCAATGCCCGCAAAACACTCCACCCAGGAAAGATCATTGCCGGGTTCATGCTCGGCACACAGGAACTGTACAAATGGTCGGATGATAACCCGCTCATCGAAATGCATCGCACGGAATATGTCAACGATCCGTTTGTGATCGCACAAAATGAACGTATGGTGGCGATCAATTCTGCTATCGAGGTCGATCTGACCGGACAGGTGTGCGCGGATAGTATTGGTCCGAAATTCTATAGTGGCGTTGGCGGGCAGCTTGACTTTATCTATGGTGCTTCGCGTTCAAAAGGCGGCGTGCCGATCATCGCATTGCCCAGCATCACGACCCTGCGGGATGGAACACCGGTCACTCGGATTGCTGCCATGCTCAAATTGGGCGCGGGTGTGGTCACCAGCCGTAACCATGTCCACTACGTGGTTACTGAATATGGGGTTGCCGATCTGTATGGCAAGACCATCCGGCAGCGTGCACAGCAACTGATCAACATCGCTCATCCCGATTTTCGTCCGGACCTAGAAAAGCAGGCAAAAGAATTGCATTATTTGTAGCCACTATACAAGAATGTTGCTTGACGTCTACACATCTCCTGCGTATCATTAGACGATCACAGGCACATCAATGCAGAACTTCTCAGCCTCCATCCCTGAAACGCACCGCGACATTTCCTCAGGCTATGTGGAAACGTTGATTCAGGCTCGGCGTGAGGAGTTGTTTACCGGCTTAATGCGCCTGAGTGATCCGTCAGGCGAGAACCTGATGTTTACGTTTCTGGAGGGGGGACAGCAAAAGCTTTACCGTTTTCTTGAACAGAGTGTCGATGTGGTTCCCAGAAAGATTTGGTTTGACGAGATGAATCGTCCGAATCTATCTGCTGGTTTTTTACAGCTTCCCATTGAAGCCGTACGTTTCACGCGGATTGTCTGTGAAGCGCCTGTTGTTCGAGTGGAAAGCTCGACGTCCACGCCAGAGAAACTAATAAGCGACGCAAGAAAATGGTCGCTTGAGCAGGAACCCTGTATCGTTCACATGCAGAGCAGCGCGATCAGTAAATATTACCTGATCGCAGGACGTTCAACTCCGATCGTCGAAGAATTGTCATTTGTGGCAGGTAACGCACGTTTCTCTCTAAGTGATGCATCATTCTCGCAAACCCTGCCACAGGGTGAATATAGAGTTACGCGTTACGTGAGCAAGAGTGAGCATGAAGTCTGGCGTGAATATGAATTGCGCCTGGCATTCAATCCATTCCTGCGGATGCTTCTCAGCCGTTTTGGTGAATTAGCCGGACGCGCTCTGACGGGCCGATTGTGCGAACGGCTATCCATCTGGGCAGGCGAGGGTGGCTGGAACGTTTCCATCACCGGCAACGGGATCGTAAATCGCCATTATTTTGAGACCCTTGAGAGCGCGGTGGGATTCTATGTTGATCTCATCCGTTGCTTTCAATCCGAGGCAGGCCCCGCTCTTGGCGCCCGTATGATCGATGGTATCTCACGCGACATTTTGATCAAGCTGGATCCTTACCGCCGCGAACTCCTCACCCGATATATCTACAATCAGTCCGGTGTGGGCGTCACCAGCGTGATATAGAGGTTAAATATGCGATTTGGCTGGAGTGCAAACGACACATCCATACGTATACGGTGGGCGGCAAAGATCGGGGTTGTCCTGTTCATTGCGGTTTATGTTGCCATTTACCAATGGGAACCATTTTCTGATGTATGGAACAATATTCTCTCCAATCTGCTTTTAGTGA
>DASTJG010000136.1:0-5870 GCA_035716785.1 Anaerolineales bacterium | reverse complement strand
GAAGATGATCCCCGCCCGAGGAATCTATGCCTGCTGGGCCTATCTGGGCGACGTGCAGCATCGCGCGGCTGTCAACATTGGGATCAATCCGACCTTTACACCTGACAAGCAAACTCCGAATGTGGAAGCACACCTGCTTGATTTTCATCGGGATCTATATGGAGAAGATGTGCGGCTCGAATTCGTTGCTCGTCTGCGCGACGAGATGAAATTCGATTCGGTGGATGTGCTGATCGAACAGATTTGGAAAGACGTTGAGAGCACACGTATGATCCTGGGAACGGCCTAGCCGTTCCCTTTTTGTTTTGCGGGGGTTTAAAGAGAATGGTCCACTTTATTGTTGATCCATTTAATGGAGGAAATATGCCTCAGGCTGGTGTTCATGCAATTGTCGGTATCGCGGCGCGCAGGTGGATGCCGCAAAGGGAATGGCTGTTGCTTGGTGTTGTGCTGGGCAACATGTTCCCGGATCTGGATAATCTTGCTGTGGCATATGCCACGTTGACCAGGATGGATACACATGGACTGCATCGTACATTTACTCACAGCATCTTCACGATCCTCGCGGTCATTGTTTTGTTCTATCTGATTGCTGCGCTGACGAAAGACCGGAAATGGAACAATTTCGGTATGGGTCTTGGCATCGGTATTCTGATGCATATCCTGTTCGACCTGATCGTATGGTTCAACGGTGTCGAACTGTTGTGGCCTATCCGGTATGAATTGAACTTCTGGAGTTGGTTCGTGATGCCTGACTGGTTGATAATCCTTCTGGATACAGGTGAGTTCCTGGCGTTTGGTTTGTATTTCCTTTTGCTGGGCTCGCTTGCCCGCCGGCTGAATACAGATATGCAACATCAACTCTCCCCTAAACTGTGGATGTATATTGAGTTTGGCCTGTTCATTTTGTTCACTGCTCTGTTCTTCAGTATTGGCGCGGAGGGATTGCCACGTACGATCTTTGGTGTGCTGTATCTTCTCTCGATCATCATCGCAATCGTTATAACGATACAGATGAGCAAAACAGTCGAAACTCTGTCGCAGCAGGGAGAACCTCTGTGAGTACATCAAAGTCATCTTACACGCGCTTCTCGGATCATGCCAATTCAACAGGGTCAGTGCTTGTTGGTTTTCTATGGGGATTTGCGGAAGGTACTGCCTTTTTTATCGTCCCGGATGTTTACCTGGGATTGGTCGCATTATTCAATTGGAAGCGGGGATTATGGGCGATGGCTGCCGCAGTCGTCGGCGCGCTGGTGGGCGGCTCGGTCATGTACAGCCTTGCGATGCAGGATTTGTCTGCTGTAAACCTCTTTCTCGCTCGAATTCCTCTGATCAATGCCGAGATGGTCGCAGACATTGCAAATAAAATGCAGGCAGATGGACTGATCACCATGGTCAATGGCCCATTGCGAGGCGTTCCATACAAGATTTATGCAGTGCAGGCAGGCGGACAGTCCCTGCCGTACCTGTCGTTCCTGTTTATGACCATCCTGGCGCGGCTCGAAAGGTTGTTACCTGTAACCCTCCTGGCAGGCGGACTAGGGAAATGGTTTTCAAACTTTGTTGAAAAGCATACCGGGCTTGTCCTGGTTGCCTATGTTTTGATCTGGGGAATCATTTATTTTCTATACTATCTGCGTTTTCGTTGACAATATCCTGTTGGTTCAGTATCTCATAACGATATAAGCAAAGTAATATACCAGGGGAATGACTACGACCATGCTGTTGGCGCGATCCAGCAGGCCGCCATGTCCGGGAATGATTTGCCCCCAATCCTTTACATCTGCGACGCGTTTGAGCATGGAACTGATCAGGTCTCCCCAGGCGGACCCCAGTCCAATCAGAATAGCCAGAATGACTTGATGCACGACGGTAAACTCTGCTGGCAGGGCAAAGCGAAGCAGGTAGACCGCCATTCCTGCCCCAAGCAGGTCGCCGATCAATCCCTCCCAGGCTTTGCGCGGATTTACTTCCGGCGCGATGATATGTTTCCCGATTAATTTACCAATGGTGTATTGCATTACATCGCTTAAGGCCACGCCGATAGCGGTGATCATAATAAGCCCTGTTCCTGCTAGGTGTTGTATCAGTATCAGATGACCAACTGACCATACCAAATATAAATACCCGCGTCCGGCAAATGAAAGCTGAATATATAAATCGTCAATATGATGGGTAAGAATAGGAACAAGCGTAAGTGTGAGGATGGCAGCTGCTGGCAGGACAGCATAAAGTTCGGGAAAATATTGGGCCATAAAGAATGTGATGGGAACAAAGATATAAAGATGAATGACGTAAGGCCGCTGTACACCTACGACTCGAATGTATTCTGCCAATACCAGATAGAAGAAAACAAAGAGAATGAGCGCGGCGACCACTCCCTTTACAAAGCTGCCGATCAGAAAGACAGGCGCAATCATCAGCCAGCCAATGTATCGCTTTCCCAGTTCACCTTTCAGTCCGGCCTTGAGATCTTTACGCGCAAAGAACAACACCAAACCGAAGCCGAAGAGGAACAAAATGCCCGTGATTCGAAGGATGGGCCAGAACAGAGGATTGTCCAGCGGGTTATGTGCGATGATGATTTCCATAAATGATCCTGAGCCGTTGAATGACTGTAATAAACGCAGCAATACCCGCGAAGATAAGATAATAGTTATAACTGGCTAAATTTCCGCTCAAGGCAGGGTAGAGGGTAAAAACGGCAAGCGAGATCATGCGATCCCCTTTGCCGAACAACCCTCCGTAGACGCGCTGACCGCCCAGGGCTTTTCCAAGAATGCCGAGGTAGGAAACCAGCAGGATCAGCGTCAGCGCGGCCAGTGCTAGCCTCGTTTCTGCGTATCCACCTAATCCGATGGCAACAAAAATCAGCGCGTCCGCGATCCGATCTCCGAACTCATTTTTCACTTCGCCCCAATCATCTGCCAGGTTGAGAGCGCGCGCTACCTGGCCGTCCATCAGGTTGAGCAGGAGGCGGATCAAAACAGAGGGTGGGACAACCCACAGCCAATTCTTATTTGTATTTGCAAAATACAGAGCCAGCGCCGCGCCCAACGACAGGATCAGCGCGCCGTAGGTAAATGTGTTTGGATGGATACGCCGCGCCACGCAGAAATCAACGATAGGTTGTAATGCTCTTTGCCATTTGGATTTTGTTGTGTAAATGCCCACTTTCACTGCTCCGTCCAGTTCTAAGATAAGTGTGGTTGATCGCTTAAGTAGTTTAGCATAACAGGAATCAAAATACAATCATCTGTCTTTGCTTTTTACTTTATAATCTGCCAGACTTTTCCAGAGGAGATTACCCATGCCCAAACGTGAAATTTACCTGCTTTCGCCGCGCTCGCTCAGTCCCGAAACGATCGCGGTTGCCTTTGCCAAGACCTCACGCTCGCCCGAATCGTTCCGGGCGATTGCTGCGGAATTGAGCGACGAAAAATCGGCGCAGTTCCATGAGAAATGGGTGGTGGGCTACGGTCATGCCTCCGTGGCGGAACATGCAGTATTGCACATTGCTTTTGAAAATGTCTCGCGCCTGGCGATCGAAAGCATTGAAGGAAATCGCCTCGCTTCCTACACGGAAAAGTCCACACGCTATCAGAAGTGGGAGTTGGATAGTTTTACGATCCCGCCGGAGTTCGGCGAAGCCGGGCATCCGCTCTGCGGCGAATATGTCGATACCCTCCGTTCCCTTTTCAAGACCTATGCCGATTCGCTGGAACCTGTGCGGAAGCTTATTCTGGAACGCTTCCCGCGCCGCGAGGGCGAGAAGGATGAAGCCTGGGATCGCCGTATCCGCTCGAAGTATGTGGATGTGTGCCGTTTCATCCTGCCCGCGGCCTCGCTGGCGAACGTCGGCATGACGGCCAACGCGCGTGTGCTGGAGAACATGATCCGCAAGATGCTCTCGCATGAATTGCTGGAGGTACGGCAGATCGGCGAGCGGGTCAAGGAAGTGGCACGAGGCGAGACCCCCACACTCGTCAAGTATGCGGATGCTGTGCCGTACCTGGTGGAGACGATCCAAGATTTTGCCAATCACAAATCGCAAATCGCAAATCGTAAATCAGACGATTGGTGCAACTTGATCAGCTACGACAAGGATGGCGAGAAAAAGACCTTGGCTGCGGCTTTGTATCGCTTCGGCGAAATGAGCTATGCCGATGCGCTTGCTTATGTCAAGTCGCTGAAAAAAGCCGAGCAGGCAAAGTTGGCTGAAGCACTCCTGGGACGCCTGGGCAAGTACGATATCCCTCTGCGTGAGCTGGAATACTCGACCTACACGTTCGACCTCGTCATGGATCAGGGCGCGTATGCAGAATTCAAACGTCACCGCATGATGACACAGACGCCGCAGAAACTGACCACCCGGCTGGGATACGCGACCCCGCGGCTGATGGTAGAAGCAGGCTTCGGGGCGCAGTATGAAGCGGCGATGGAGTCTGCTGCGAAGGTGTATGAGAAGTTGTATGAATTCAATCCGAACATTGCCCAATATGCTGTCCCCAACGGGTTCAACCGCCGCGTGCTGGCCCAGTTCAACCTGCGGGAAGCGTACGCGTTTTGCCAGTTGCGTTCTGCCTCGAATGCTCATTTCTCGATCCGGCGCATCGCACAGCGGGTGTATGAAGAGTTGGGGCGCGTGCATCCGCTTTTGACAAAATACATGAAATTGCCGGATGAATCCTGGAAGAGCGTGGAAGAGAATTATTTCACACAGGTATAAAAATAAGCCACAGAGCACACAGAGAAAAACTCAAAGGGCTCTGTGTGCTCTGTGGCTAAAAGTTGGGGACTTTAAATTAATTTGCTCACGATTGCCAGCAGTATTCCACCTGCAATGACGCTTCCCAATTGACCCGCGGTATTTGCACCCATGGCGTGCATCAGGATAAAGTTATCCTGATCTTCATCGTTCGCCACTTTTGCGGCGAGACGTCCTGCCATGGGAAAGGCCGAGATGCCTGCTGCGCCGATGAGTGGGTTGATCTTGTATCCGCTCACCACTGCCATCAACTTGCCAAAGAGCAGACCAGCAACCGTATCCAACACAAAAGCGATCAAGCCCAGCCCGAGGATCTTGATTGTGGCGAGGTTCAGGAAGCTGTCGGCGCTCATCGTCGCGCCAATGGTTAGGCCCAAAAACAAGGTGGCAACGTTGATGATCTCATTCTGAGCGGAGTTGCTTAAGCGATCCACAACACCTGAAACCTTCAGTAAATTTCCAAGCATGAGCATGGAGATCAGCGGTGTCGCTTCAGGAACGAGCAAACCGACCACAAGAGTTAGCACGAGGGGAAAGAACGCCAGAGTCTTTTTCGAGATCGGTTTGGGAGTGTATTCCATTCGGATCAGGCGTTCTCTTTTGGTCGTCAGGAGCTTCATCAATGGCGGCTGGATGATGGGGATCAGGCTCATATATGAATAGGCCGCCACCGCAATGGGAGCAAGCAGTTCGGGCGCCAGCTTGGTCGCGACGAAAATGGAGGTGGGACCGTCAATTGCGCCGATCACACCGATCGAAGCCGCCTCGTTGAGCGGAAACCCAAGCACAATCGCCAGGAGTAAAGTACCAAAGATCCCAAACTGTCCCGCCGCGCCCAGCAATGCCATCCGGGGTTGGGCCAGCAGCGGACTGAAGTCGATCATTGCGCCCACACCGACGAAGATTAGCAGTGGGAATAATTCGGTGGAAATCCCGGCGTTGTACAGAACGCCCATCATGCCCTCTCCGGCGGTCATGCCCGCCAGCGGGATATTTGCCAGCAGGCAGCCAAATCCGATGGGCAGCAGCAGCACCGGCTCGATCTCCTTGTAGATGGCCAGGTAGATCAGCACCAGGGCTGCCGCGATCATCAACGCGT
>DASTJG010000135.1:0-16622 GCA_035716785.1 Anaerolineales bacterium | reverse complement strand
CCCTTAGGGTCTTTTTGTTTTACAATTAAGTCATGCCACCCATCATTGGAATTACTACCAATCAGTCCACCAATGCAAACGGTCAACCGACCGTCATGCTAATGCAGTCATATATTAATGTCGTGATCCAGGCGGGCGGCGTGCCGGTTCTGATCCCATCTCTCGTTGCAGAGGACGGATGGGATGCGGTCTATTCCCGCCTGGACGGGATCCTCTTTTCCGGTGGGGGGGACATTGCCCTCGAGTTTTCTCCCGGCGAACCGCATCCCCGCATCGATGGCGTGGATCTGGAGCGGGACTCCATTGAACTGAAGATGGTCCAGGCTGCCGTCTCAGACGGCAAACCGTTCCTCGGCATTTGTCGCGGCTGCCAGGTGATGAACGTGGCTCTCGGCGGGACGCTCTACACCCACATCCCGGACCAGCTTCCGGGCGCCCTCGATCACGATTATCCCGGCAACATGCGCAGGGTGCTTGTGCATCAGGTCAAACTCGAAGAGGGAACGCGCATCGCAGAGTTGCATGGGGAACCGATCCTCAAAGTGAACAGCCTCCACCACCAGGGACTCAAGGACATCCCGCCTTCTCTGCGTGTAGCCGGTCATGCGCCGGATGGGCTGGTGGAAGCCATTGAGTTGCCCGATCATCCCTTTGGGATGGCAGTCCAATGGCACCCCGAATGGTTGACGGATCAGGAATCCACGCGAAATTTGTTCAGGAAGTTTGTCGAAGCGGCGGGGAAGTAAGTCGAGCACTTTAATACATATCAATGACAAATCATTTCAACTCACCTATCGGCATCTTCGACTCTGGCGTCGGCGGGATCTCCGTCCTGCGGGTGATCCGTGCGCAAATGCCCGAGGAATCCGTTATCTATTTCGGTGACCAGGGGCACATCCCCTATGGTCCGCGCTCGATGGAGCAGATCCAAAGCTTCTCCGAGGCGGCCACACGTTTTTTGCTGGAACAGGGCGTGAAGATCATTGTTGTGGCATGCAACGCTGCCTCTGCCGCAGCGCTGAAATATCTGCGCCAGAAATTCTCCAATGTTCCGATCGTTGGCATGGAACCGGCGGTCAAGCCTGCGGTGGAGTATACCCACACAGGCAAGGTCGGCGTGCTGGCAACGCCTGCGACATTCCAAGGCGCGCTCTACGCTTCGGTCGTGGAACGGTTTGCAAATGGCGTGGAGTTGTTCCAGAATACTTGTCCAGGGCTGGTCCAGCAGGTCGAGCAGGGAAACCTGAATGGCAAAGAGACGCGCAAGATCCTGGAAGATGCGCTCCTGCCGATGCTCGCGAAAAATATCGATACAGTTGTGTTGGGATGTACCCACTATCCGTTCGTGATCCCGCTCGTTCAGCAGATTGTGGGAGAGAATGTCCGTGTGATCGACCCTGCTCCCGCGGTAGCGCGGCAGACCGGGCGTCTGCTTGAAGCGAACGGGATGAAGAAACAGTCCGGGAAAAAGGGCAGCCTCAAGTTTTACACATCAGGCGATCCCGAGGCGCTGCGATTGCTGCTGCCAAGGTTGTTAGGGGAAATGGAAGAGGTGGAGAAGGTGGAGTGGTTAAACGATCATGTTATTGCGAGGCAGCGATAGCGATCGAAACAATCCTTCCTGTAAAAAGGCTGCTTCGCTGCTTGGGCGCACAGTTGGCTTGGCAAACTATATTGCGCCGCTACCAAACCGGCGGCTCGCAATGACATGTTACAGTGCCGACGCCAGCATCAAACCAAAGATAGCAACGATCACACCCAGGTGTAAGAACAGATTGCTGGCGGTCACGAAAGTATCAAGCCCAAAGATGAATGGCAGGGTGAAATTGATAATGACCAGCACAATGCCGATCAACGGCAACAGACCTTTGCGATGTGCGAAGTAATTCGATGCGTCATCAACCAGTTTTGAAAGCCATTTCATAGTTCTTCTTCCTCTTCTTTGGGTTCGTCTGCACTGCCGCCCGTTAGGGACGCCGTGCTGCGCTTGTGATGATTGGCCGCAGGGATCTGCCAGTTGTTGAATTGCGCCAGCAGCCGCCCGGGGATACGTCCCTGCATAACGACGCCGCCGCGTTCATGTTCGATGCGCTCGACCAGCCCCGCCTCGTGGAATAACGAGATCAACGCGCCCTGTTGGTAGGGGAGGCGCACATGGATCGGCGCGTACGTTTCGTAAAGTTCCTGCTGGACGACTCCCAGCAGATCTTTAATGCCGGTTCCCTTCAAGGCGGAAATGGTGATCGCTTTCGAAAAATGCCGCACTGTTTCCCTGGCAGCTTCCGGATCACGCAGCTGATCCACTTTGTTGAGCGCGGTAACGATCGGGATATGCTGCGCGCCGAGTTCCTCGAGCGTCTGCTGGACGGCTTCGAACTGGTTCAGCGCGTTGGGATGCGAGATATCTACCACGTGCAAAAGCAGGTCCGCCTCTACGATTTCCTCCAGCGTCGCATGGAATGCCTCGACCAGCGTCGTCGGCAATTTCTGAATAAACCCGACGGTGTCAGTAAATAGTGCCTGATAGCCGCCGGGCAGTTCTATGCGACGCGTGGTTGGATCGAGTGTGGCAAACAACTGATCGGCAACGTATACATCCGATTTTGCGATCCTATTCAGGAGTGTGGACTTTCCCGCGTTGGTATAGCCGACCAGCGCCACCGTCGGGATGCGTGATCGTTTGCGCTGGGCACGGTAGCGCCCACGGTGCGCGCTGACTTTTTCCAGTTCTTTTTTGAGGTGCGAGATACGCTTGCGGATGGCGCGCTTATCTACTTCCAGCTGCGTTTCACCGGGTCCGCGCAAGCCCACGCCACCGGTCGAGCCGGCCCGTCCGCCGCCGCCGCCTGCCTGTCGTTCAAGATGTGTCCACTGGCCGGTGAGGCGCGGCAGGTAATATTCGTACTGTGCAAGCTCTACCTGCAGCATACCTTCGCTGGTGTGGGCGTGCTGTGCAAAGATATCCAGAATAAGGGCCGTGCGATCTAACACCTTCACGTTCCTGCCTAGCTCTTCCTGCAATTCGCGCTGATGACGCGGCGAAAGCTCATCGTCGAAGATGATGACCTGTGACAACGTTTCTTCCACAAGGCTCTTCAGCTCTTCCACTTTGCCGGGACCAATATACGTCTTTACGTTGGGGCGATCCAGCTTTTGAGTTAATTCACCGACCACGTCAAGCCCAGATGTATCTGAGAGCAAAGCCAGTTCGGTCAGCGAGTCTCCCAGGGACAGAATCGTTTTCTGTTGATAAAATTCTACGCCGACGAGGAATGCTCGTTCGCGCGGCGCGTGGGTGGGTTGAGGATTTTTTTTAGCCATCGATTCTTTTCGTTTTATACCTTTAGCTCGAGCCGCTGTCCCGGGGATCCCAATTTTGAGATACTTCACTGGGGATGCCATTGGGATCAGGAGGGCTTAATTCTTTATTCGTTCCAAGTGTATCAAATAATTTTGCCATCCTGGGGTCCGGTGCTTCGGTGCGGGTCGGGATCAGGAAGTGGAACGTTGACCCCGGATTTGTTTTTTCGTCATGGCCTTTGGACTCGACCCAGAGGGTACCGCCATGCGCCTCGAGAATGCCGCGTGCGATGGGGAGTCCCAAGCCCGGGCCGCCACCTTTGAACTTTGTCTTGCCGCTGGAGTGCAACCCCACATTGCCAAGCTGCCCGAACTTTTCAAAGATGACTGCCTGGTCTTCCGCAGAAATCCCGATGCCTGTATCCTGAATGATCACTTCGATGAAGCCTGGCAATGTCCTGCCATCGATCGTGATCGTGCCGCCGTCGGGCGTATATTTTATCGCGTTGTTGAGCACATTCCGCAGGGCCTGTGTAATACGCGCGGCATCCATGTAGATCCACTGTTTGTTTCCATCGAAGTCGCTGATGTTCATGGTTAACTTGCGTTTTCGCACCGTCGATTCAACTTCGAGGCATAACACATTCACCATTTGAGCGATCTGCGCCGGCTGGAAGTTCAATTGGAGAAGTTCGTTGTCGATCATGGAAACGTCGATCATGTCATCCACGATCGAGCGTAAGCGATTGATGCCAGTGTTCATCCCGGCCAGCAGGCTGTTCAAGTCCGCACCTGTGCCTTGCTTGAGCAGGTCATCCATCATGGAGGCGTAGCCCTCGATCAGGGTGATCGGGGTCTTTAGCTCGTGGGCCGCGACCGAAATAAAAGCCGATTTACTTTTGTCGATGCGCTCCATGCGGTGCTGCACTTTCTCCATCTCACTGGAGAAATGCGCCACACGGGTTTCCATTTCATAACGTGCCACCACTCCCAGTCCATATGTATAGATTGGGATGACCGCTGCCAGCAGATCGAGAGCCTGTTGTTTGGTCAGCGTCTCGCGCGCCACCTGGATGGTCAGCGCGATCATGCGGTTGATCAAAAACGAAATTTGGTAAGGCTTCTCTTCGAGGTCTGTCTCTGTAGATGATTTTGCCCAGTCGAGCAGGATGGCATCCATCCAGCCCAGGTCCCCTGTGGTAATGGATTGCTGGATCAGGTCGAAGAAACGCTCCAGTTGCTGCTCGAAATCCGCCCGCACCTCCATGCCGCGTGCCATTTCCTGTCCCACACGCGTGATCCAGACAGGGCGGATTTTAGCGAGCACTTTCTGAATGGGAGTGGCAGTTGTTTTTCTAGGCATATCTCGCAGTCACGTTGCAAGCGTAACCTACAAGTTCATTTTATCAGGGTTGGGTGCTTTGCTGCATAATCCAGGTGCGCAGCGTCTCTCCCACGGCCTGCAGGCTCTCGGCGGAAACTTTATCCGGCGTATCCTGAACGGTGTGCCAGTAGGGATAATCGAAGTCGATGATGTCGACGGCAGGGATGCCCGCCTCCAGAAATGGTGTGTGATCGTCGAGCATGGAATGCTTATATTCGGGAATGAACTTGCTTTCGTATCCCAGTTCCTTTGCTACTGCCCAGATTTGATCCGTTAGATCCGGGTTCGAATTACGTTCCTTGTAAATATTCAGATCCGCGTCTCCGATCATATCCACGATGATCGCGGCGCGCGGCTGAACCGGATTGTTCTTCACGAACTCGCGCGAGCCCAGGATCCAATCCCAGCCCTCGATGCGCCCGTTGTCCTCGGCGTCGAAGAAAACAAGCCAGACGGGAACTGTCTCTTTGGGCAGCGAACGCGCGAGCTCGAGCAGCACAGCGACACCGGAGGCGCCGTCATTTGCGCCGGGGACAAAACTGGTATGCTGCGCGGGATCGGGATCGTTATCCGCGTACATGCGCGAATCGTAATGCGCGCCGATGATGATCTGCGGCGGCTCGTCACCTCTTCTTGCAACGATGTTTTTGACGGGGTGTCCCAACGCTTCCGATTCCTGGACTTCGACGGCCCAGCCCGCTTTGACGAGTTCCTCGCCGATCCATTCCGCGACCCTGGCATGTCCCTCTGACCCTGGCACGCGCGCCCCGAACGCGACCTGCGTCTGCACGTCCGCGTAGGCACGCTGACCGTCGAACATGACGGGGACAGCTTCCGGCTGAGGGCGAAGCGAGTACATGTACCAGCCCGCCGCGGCCATGAGCAGAATCCCAATGATGAGTAAAAGAAGTGCCCTGTTTTTGGAAGTCAAGTGTCTATCCCGCTTCTCTCGGTTGTTTTATTGAGTACAAGCTGCAGGTCTCCAAGCGCGCGTTCGGCATAGGCTTTACCGCGTTCCCGTTTTCCAATTTTCGCTGTCGTCTCAAGCGGCGGCAGAATCCCGAAGTTGGCTTTCATCGGTTGGAAGTCCTTGAGGTCGGCATGCGTCACATAGTGACACAACGCGCCGAGCATGGTCGTCGGTGGCAGGGTAATAGGCTCTTCGTGCTGATGCAAGCGCGCCGCATTGATGCCGGCCAGCAGGCCTGTCGCAATGTTGCCCATGTACCCCTCGACGCCGGTGATCTGACCGGCAAAGAACAGATCATCCCGCTCGATGTATTGCAGGGTGGGGCGTATGAGCTTGGGCGAGGCGATGAAGGTATTGCGATGCATTTGTCCGTACTGCATGAATTCGGCGTTCTCCAACCCCGGGATGAGACGGAGCACACGCTTCTGTTCAGGAAATTTGAGGTTGGTTTGGAAGCCTACGAGATTGTAAAGACTTCCAGCCAGATTGTCCTGGCGAAGCTGCACGACCGCGTACGGGCGTTTACCGGTGCGCGGGTCTTTGAGCCCGACCGGGCGCATGGGACCGAACGCCAGTGAATCGATCCCGCGTTCGGCGATGATCTCCACGGGCAGGCAGCCCTCGAAGAAGTGGCCCGCTTTCACGCCGCTTCTGATCGCCTCTTCAAAGGAGCGCAATTCGATGCGTTCTGCTTTGAGAAGCGCATCCACGAACGCGTAATACTCTTCCTTTGTGAAGGGACAGTTGATGTAATCGCCTTCGTCCTGCTCGCCGGTGCCATAGCGGGAGGCGCGAAAGGCGATAGCCATGTTGATGGAGTCAGCCTGGATGACGGGCGCGATGGCATCGAAGAAGAAGAGATGCTCCTCACCGCTCAACGCGGCGATGGATTGCGACAATGCGGTAGAGGTGAGCGGCCCACTGGCAATGATGGTTGGGTTCTGCGGGATCTCTTTGACTTCCTCGCGAACGATCTCGATATTCGGATGATTTTCTATCCCTTCCGTGACGAGGCGCGCGAAGAATTCGCGGTCGACAGCCAGCGCGCCGCCTGCCGGCAGGGAGGCAGCTTCGGCGCATTCCAGCAGCAGCGAGCCGAGCATCCGCAGCTCATTTTTGAGCACGCCGGAAGCGCGGTCAGGCAGGTTGGAGCCGAGAGAATTCGAGCAAACAAGCTCGGCCAGAGCGGAGGTCTGATGCGCTCCCGTTTGCACCGCAGGGCGCATTTCATAGAGCCGAACTTTGAGTCCGCGTTGGGCAGCCTGGTAGGCGGCTTCGCTCCCAGCCAGTCCGCCGCCGATCACGAATAAATCAGTCATTAATTTATTTTACCATTATGGTACATGCGAAAGGTGAAAGGTGGATTTTTAGCCTCCCCGCAAGGTGACTGTTAACTCCAGTCCATGTCTCTGCTGTATAATTAACGCAGGATGCCGACTCACACAACGGTTGAAAACCAATTACGAGAAGCCAGCCAACTGACGAGTACCGTCTGGGCAGCGCTGGTGGAACGCGAGGCGGGAAAGTGGCAGGTGCTTGCCAACTATCACCTTGCAAAGAAAACTCATCCTGAATTGGTGAAGTTCCTGAACGAGGCGGAAGTCGATTCCTGGCTGTGCGGCGCTCTCAGCGGCGGGCAGAGCCGCTCCGTCTCTTTGCCTGCCTCCAGTAAGCTGGGTACCAGCAGGCTGTTTGCGTTCCCGCTGCCCGGTGCCGCGCGGGTTGTGCTGGCGTGCGCAGATCAATTGACAAATGATGCACAGCGCATCTGGCGTCTGGTTGTGTCTGGAATGCAAACGGACCCCCTCACTTCGGGTGCCTCTGCTGCCTCCTCCGTCGCGTCGTCCCTCTTGGTGCCTGATCTGGATGCAGAGAACCCCTATGATATGCCGCGCGCCCTGGGTCGTGCGCTGAGCTCTTTTGTCCGTCTTGTCCCCGTGCAGGGAGGCTGGTTCGCCATTCGCCGCGGCGATGCCCTGGAAGTGCATGCCCAGTGGAATGCACCAGCCTGCGAAAATTTAGTCCTCTCCCTGGAAGGAAACACGATCTTACGCCGTCTGAGCCGCAATCTGACGCCGATGGTGATACAGCGCGATGGCCCGCTGTGGAGCGAAATTCCACACAAAGGCTTGAAACCGAGCACGAAAGTGTGGATCTGCCTGCCGCTGGTCATCGGGCAGCGATTGATCGGCGTGTTGACGTTATGGCGCAGTGCTGCTTTCAAGAACGATGAGTGGAATCGATTGATCGACATGGCGATCCAGATCGCCCCGGCCATCGAAACCATTATTACGTTCGCAGAAATGGCCGGTCACTTGCGCCGCCTGGCAACGCTGAACGATTTTGCCCTGACCGTTTCCTCCGGGCGCAACCTCGACCAGATCGCACTCCGCATGTTTGCACTGCTCGCGCGTGCTTTTGGTACGGAATTAATTGTCCTGTATTTGCTTTCCTCCGATGATCGTCTGTTGAGCGAATATCGCACAGATGGCGGCAACATGATTTCCACCGTGCAGAGTGTGGTCGGACACAAGATCGCGCCGTTGCTCTCGAACGATCAAAAAGTTCGGCTCGGCGATATCAAAGCGGATGTGCACTTGCCGTTGTATGAGAAGGTTTTATCGGGGCTCTATGTTCCTTTGCGGTTTCGCGGGCAAACCATCGGCGTCCTGTGCATTGAAAGCCTGCGAGGCGATGCCTTCGACCTCTACGATGAAAGCCTGATGGTAGTGATCGCCAGTCATCTTGCCAGCCTTGCAGATTACACACGCCTGCGTGAAGAGGCGGAGGGGCGTGCTCGTAACCTGGGGTTGATCCATGAGGTGGTCCAGCAAGTTATTGGTCTCACCGACGCAAGGGCAGTGGCTGAAATCTCGTCCGACCTGCTGGCGCGTTACTTTGAATATGAACTTTGTGCAGTCTTTATTGCAGATGAAAAAGGTGATCTGACTATCGGCGGTTTTGGCGGCACAAGTCAGAACGTGGTCAAACGCGCCATGAAATCATTCGAATATCCCGTCAGCGGCGGGATCACCGGCATTGTGTTCGAGACTGGCGAGAGCGTGATGGTCAACGATGTGCTGAAGGACAGCCGTTACCGTTCGATCAAAGGCTGGCAGGCGGGCTCCGAAATGTGCGTGGTGATCCGCGAGGGGGAGAAAATCCTGGGCATCGTCGATGTACAAAGCAGTTCACAAAACGCCTTCACTCATAACGACTTTATCGCGCTTGAATCTCTGGCAGGCATCCTGGCCAGTGTGATCAGCAGCGCCGATCAATATCAGCAATTGCAGGTTACGATCGATCAGTTGCGCAATACACAGGTGGAGCTGCGTGCCCGCATGGAGGCTCAACGCTCCGCGGAGAACCGTCTTGTCCAGGCGGCGAAACTTGCGGCTGTGGGTGAAATGGCAGCCGGCATCGCCCATGAACTGAACAATCCATTGACCTCTGTCACGGGCTTCGCGGAATTGGCGCTGGAAGCCATCCCCCTGGAAAGCCAAACTCGAAAAGACCTGGAGATCGTGATGCGTGAGGCGATCCGGGCGCGGGACGTGGTGCGCCGGCTGCTTGATTTCGCGCGGCAGAGTGAAAGCACGCGCGAGCGTACCTCGTTGAATGAAGTGATCGAAGATGTGGTTGCCCTGAGCCGTCACTTGATCCAGACGAGCGGGGTGGATCTGCAGCTTGAACTTGAACAGGACCTCCCCTGGGTTTTGGCGGATTCGAACCAGATGAAACAAGTGCTGGTCAATCTGGTCCATAATGCCTTGCAAGCCATGCCTGCCGGGGGCGAGATGCTCATCACTACCCAGTCAGCGTTCCGCGCCGGTCGTGACTGGATCAGGGTCTCGGTGTGTGACACCGGCGTCGGAATTCCGCGCTCGGATCAGTCCCGTATCTTCGAGCCGTTCTATACTACAAAAGGTGAGCAGGGTGGCACGGGCCTGGGACTCTCCGTCACCTATGGAATCGTTACAGATCACGGCGGCCAGATCGATGTCGAAAGTGAGCCCGGCGCAGGTTCGAAATTTACAGTGTGGCTGCCTCAATAAGGAAACATGGAAGCAATTTCAATTCTTGTCGTCGATGATGAACCCGGCATTGCCTTGTTGTGCAAACGCATCCTGAGCCGTGCCGGCTATGAAGTTATATCTGAAACAGATCCGCGCATCGCCCTCGAGCACCTCCAGCATACACATATTGACCTCCTGCTGGTCGATATTCGCATGCCCGAAGTGGACGGCTTCGACGTGATCTCGCGCGCCCGAATGGCGCAGCCGGACGTTGCCGCGCTCATCATGACCGGCTTTGGCACCGTTGAAACCGCGATCCGCGCCTTACGTCAGGGCGTGGACGGTCTGTTGCTGAAGCCATTCAAAACGAGTGAAGAACTTCTTCAGGCGGTACAGCAGGCACTGGCAGACAGCCAGCGCAAACGGGATACCGCGCGCGTGTTGGCCCTGCGTCCGCTCTTCAACGTCACGGAGACACTCTTTGCGGAAACGGACCGCGACCGGCTCCTTGAACTGATCGTCCGTGCCATTTGTGAGCACTTGCATTGTTCGAATGTCGCATATTATCAGCTGGAAAACGGGAAGGTCTCTGTGATCGCGCAGCGCGGCAAGGTCTTTCAACTGGATGAAAACAATTTTGCCGCGCAGCTCCTCCGCCGGGTCGATGCGGATGGGAATCCGATTGTGGTCAACGCGACCGGCCCCGGGGAGGCGGAGGCGCAGGCGCTTCTTTCCGCGCTTGGGCTTGGTTCAGCGATCCTGATGCCGGTCATGCGCTCCAGTCTGCATAGCGTCTTGTTCGCGGCGCGCGATGCCGGGGGCGCAGCACGTCCCTTCCGCGGCTCAGACCTGGAGATGTTCTTTGTCCTGGCCCGCCAGGCCGTGGTGGCCATGGAAAACGCACGCTTGTATGAAGATCTGCGTGCCTATGTCCGCCGCGTGGAAGAATCGCAGGAGGCACTGCTGCGGGCAGAGAAGATGGCGGCCGCCGGTCGCCTGACTGCTTCGATTGCGCACGAGGTCAACAACCCTCTGCAGTCTGTGCAGAATTGTCTGCACCTGGCGGGGCGTGAAGATATGGCGCCCGACAAGCGCAAGGAATACTTCGAGCTTGCCCAGAATGAACTCGAGCGTCTGATGAAAACCATGCACCGCATGCTTGATTTTTATCGTCCCGGGGCAGTGCGCGTGGAACACGTCGATATCCTGGAATTGCTGCAGCATGTGCTCAGCCTGGCCTCCCAACAACTCAGCCAGCGGCATATTACCGTGGAGAAAAATGTGCCGGAATCTCTTCCAGCTATTTACGCAGTCAGCGGCCAGATCCAGCAGGTATTTCTCAATTTGATCCTGAATTCATTGGATGCGATGCCCAATGGAGGGGAATTAAGGGTCGATGCCCATGCGGTTGATCACGGCGTGGAGATCACTTTTCAGGATACAGGCTCCGGAATTCCCGAGGGCCACAGGAATGACATCTTTGAGCCTTTCTTCAGCACAAAGGATGGAGGCACGGGTCTTGGGCTGACCGTGAGTTACAATATTGTCACTGCCCATGGTGGCACGCTCGATCTTGTCAACAGACCTGAGCCGGGTGCCTGCTTTCGATTATTCTTACCCAGTGGAGATAAGCAATGAAGTCGCATATCCTTGTCGTTGATGATGAACCGGTTGCCCGACAGTCACTGACCGATATCCTTCGCCTGGAGGGATATACAGTGAATTCGGTGCCCAATGGTCAGGCTGCGGTGGAGTACATTCGCACGCACCCCGTCGAATTGATGATCGTTGACCTCCGCATGCCGGGCATGGATGGGCTGGAAGTTGTTCAGGTGGTCAATCAGATTTCTCCGGAAACTGAGGTTGTCCTGTTGACGGCTTTCGGCACAACAGAATCCGCCATCCAGGCGCTGCGCTTACGCATCCACGATTACTTGCTCAAGCCCGCTCCGCCAGCGGCAGTGATAAACAGTGTGAAGAAAGGCCTGACGCGGCGTGAGTCGCGTCTTAAATTGCGCGGCAACCCCTCTACGTCCAGCCTTGACGAAGGTATGGCAGAAATCTCTCTTCAGGATGGCACACATATCGATCTTTCCCGTCGGCAGGTTCGCAAGAATGGGAAAGTCGTCCATTTAACTCCTGCCGAGGGGCGCCTGCTGCGTGTGTTGATCGAAAACCCGGGGCGTGTCTATTCCCACCGGGAGCTGGTTCTGCTTGTGCAGGGCTATGACACCTCGCAACGTGAAGCCCCGGAAATTTTGCGTCCGCTGGTGAGCAGGCTGCGGCATAAGCTGGAAGCATTCCCCACGCTTTCAGATCAAATCGTCAGTGTGCGTGGGACAGGTTATTTGTATGAGGGCGAGAAGTAAAAAACATTAAGGCCAGATCTGGAAAAATAAAAACCCACCGGATGAGAATTCGGTGGGTTTATTCATGCTTATAAAAGTCTGTGGGGAAGTCAGGCGGCTGCAGCCATCCCAGCAGTCCATGCGCATGCACGGGATGGGCGGGTGGCGCCTCGAACCAAACCAGTAACAGGCTGAGGCTCAGCCCGGTAGTTCCAATCCATTGCCATGCAGTCAGGGATTCGCCGAGCAGCAGATGGCTGAATACGATTGCCACAAGCAATTCTCCCAGTCCCAGCAGCGCGGTCTGCATTCCGCCAATGTGTTTCACTCCCAGGAAGAGCAGGAGCCTCGAAAAAAAAGTGACCGCCGTCAGCCCGAACACCGGCAGCCAGGGGGCATTTCCCGCTGGCAGGCTTCGATCAAAAAGGAGATAGGCAGGTACGACGATCAAACTCATGGATAGCAGGGTGTAGACGGTCACAGTGGGCGCGGGCACATCATACAGTACACGCTGATTGATGGGGAGATGCAGTGCATACAAAGCAGCCGCGATCAACATAAACACCACTCCCCAGAGGTCAATGCTGCCTGCCTGTGTGCTTGTCAGCAAGAATGTCGAGATACTGGCAATGATGATCCTGAAGCCTGTCAATTTGGAGGGCGTCTGTTTGTCGAGCTGGAGCCAGAGAGCGACGAAGAATGGGTAGAGTGCATAAAGCATTTGAGCAACACTGGCATTCAGTTTACTCAAACCGATGTAATAGAAAATGGAACCAATCCCATTGATCGCGCCGGCCAGCAAACAGCCCAGGAGACCCGCCGGGTAAATATAAAGAAACCGGTATTTGAAAATTGCGATAAGGATGACCAGCAGGAGAGCGGCCATGCTGGTCCGCAGTGCCACGACGGCCAGCGGCGAAAATTTATCTGCACCCATGGCGGCTTTCCCAAAGACTGGCGCCAATCCAAGGAATAAAGCGGAAACCAGTGCAGCGTTGATCCCTGTGTTTCGAACTTTATGCATTCTACGGCTACCTGTCAACCTCAAATAACAACGACGGGCAGGCAACTCCCGTCGTTGTGCTAAAGTTCGTCAATGTTCCCGGTTGCCTGAGTATTTTATCGTATGAGTGCACGTACTTCTTCCAGGAATTCGTCATTCAGGAAGTCGCCTTTCAGCATGAGAGACTGGATCTGTCCCTGCAACCGGCTCTTTTCGTCCACCGTCAGTTCCTTCGCGGTGGCTACGATCACCGGGATGTTCGCGGTGTCAGGATTACTTCGCAGGACGTCCAACACCGCAAAGCCGTCTATTTCAGGCATCATCAGGTCAAGGATCACCAGGTCAGGGCGTTCTCTGGTAATCAATTCGATCGCTTCGCGCCCGCTCGTCGCTTCGAAGATCTCGAAATCTCCCTGTGACTGAAGAATGCGTCGGATGAGGCGCCGCGCCTCGGAGGTATCATCCACTACCGCAACGCGCGGGAAGCGATTGGGGGTTACGTTATTAAGTGCGGAGAGCAAACCTTCCTGCGGGGTCTGAGCTTGGGCTTCTTTTGTCCGCAAATCCACGTCGCGGGTCCAGCCTTCACCGAAAAGGAATTGTTCGGCCGGCAATGTGTGACCCGTACAATTAACAACGACCGTATCTGTTGATCTGATCGTACCTGCCCGTACCAGCTTGAAAAGACCGGCAAATGCCACCGCGGCGGCCGGCTCTGCCGATATGCCCTCCATTTTTGCCAGGACGTGCATGGCTCGAAAGGCTTCTTCATCACTAACGCTCTCGAATACACCGTGAGTTTCGTTGACCTGCTTGCGCAGCATCACATAGGTCCTTCCGGGGTCGCCTGTTGCGAGTGTTTCGATGCGAGTCTTTGGTGAGAGAACCGGTTCTGCTTTTTCGAGGCCCTTCTTCCAGCTTTCGACCATGGGCGCGCAGCCCTCAGCCTGGATCGGCGCCATAGCAGGAATGTTGTCGATCAACCCGAGTTTCTGTAGTTCACGAAAACCTTTGTAAACACCCAATGGGCCCATGCCACCGCTGACCGCCTGAACGTACCAGTCGGGAGTACGCCATTTCGGTGATTTATCCGTGGAACCGGGTAAAGGTCCCTGTTGCATGGTAAGTTGTTCGGCGATCTCGTACGCGATCGTTTTCATCGCCTCGACCGCTGTGACCGTACGCGCGCCCATATCCTGATATAAACCGCGCTGGCGTGCGAATTCTGCCGCGACCTGTTTGGCCTGGTCATAGGAGCCGGTAATCTTTACCACCTGACTCCCGTACAAAGCGATCTCACGCATCTTGACCCCGGGAACCAGGCTGGTGACGAACGCCCACAGCTTGATCCCTGCCCGGGCAGCGTATGCAGAAAGTGAAATCGCAACATTGCCCGTGGAAGCGGCTACCATTTCGGTAATGCCGCCCTCTTTGAGCGCAGCAATAGTGACGGCCGCCTGCCGGTCTTTGAAGGACGAGGTGGGTCCCTGTCTCTCATCTTTGATAAAGAGATTGGGCAATCCCAGCATCATGCCTAGGTTGGCTGCCTGAATGAGAGGCGTGCCTCCTTCCCCTAGCCTTAAGATGGGATTGGGATTATGGATTGGCAGCAATTCCTGATAGCGCCATAGATCGAAGGGGCGATTCTTTATTTCTGCCGGGAATGTTTTCCCCACCTCCGCCATATCATATTCTGCTTCACGCCATTGGCTGTTGCATAGTGGACAGTGCATGGAGCTGGGCATGAATGGCGCAGCATGCCCGCAATCCAGGCACCTGATGACAAATGACATATCGTATCCTGTTGGAAGCGACCGGTCTTTATGGACCGAAGCGCTTCAGTGCATTTTCGATGCTTTCGATTAACTGACCTTCATTGAGCGAGCCTTTCATGATTAATCGCTGTCCAAAGGCATTCAATTGTTGTTTTTGCTCGTTCGTCAAACCGCCGCCGCTGACAACGAGTACGGGAATGTTACACAGAGTTGGTGAGTCGCGTAATCTCTCGAGTATGTTGAAACCGTCCATTTCAGGCATGAACAAATCAAGGATGATCGCATGTGGATGATGCGCATTGAGGGCTTCCCAGCCCTTGCGTCCGCCTTCCGCCAGGATTGGTTTATACTGACTATGTTGAGTGAGAATCTTCTCGATCAGGCGCAAGTCATTGGGATCGTCGTCAATGACCAACACTTCATGGATCGTTCCATCTTTGTTCAGCCGATCGAGCGCGTGGACCAAATCCTCTTCGAGAATGGGCTTGACAAGGTAATCTGCTGCGCCCAGATTAAATCCTTTGTCGGCCTGCTCCAGGATGGAACAAATGATGACCGGGAAATCACGTGTCTCGGGGTCAGACTTGAGATCCGTGAGAACCGACCAGCCGTCCTTGTTGGGCATCATGATGTCGAGGGTGATCGCAAAGGGCTTGATCTTCAGAACCTGTTCCTTGGCTTTCAGCGGATCGGTTAGCGGCACGACATAATAGCCTTCCGGGTTAAGATAACGTTCGTACAATCCAATCACCTGGGGATCATCATCAATTGCCAGGACTACTTTCTTCCCTTCCGGGATCTGCTCATCAGGCTGTTGAAAGAGCGGCAAGGTAAACCAGAAGGTGGAACCCTTGCCAACATCGCTGGTAACGCCGATGCGGCCTCCGTGCAATTGGACGAGATTGGCACAAATGGAAAGACCAAGGCCTGTGCCGCCGCTCTTGCGTGTTGCCGAGCCGTCCACTTGTGAAAAAGCCTGGAACAGTTTCTTTTGATCTTCCAGTGAAATGCCAGGCCCTGTATCGGTCACACCGATGACGGCTTCCATTTTACCGGCAGATCCCTTTTGAACGTGAGCGCTGATGATGATCGAGCCTTCATCCGTGAATTTGGCGGCATTGGAAATGAGGTTGATGAAGATTTGGCGGACGCGCATGGTGTCGCCGCGCACAGTGGGTATATCCTCCGGGATGCGGTGGACCAGCTGGATCGGCTTTTCCTTCACGAGCCCTTTGGCTGTGGACATGACACTGGTCGCCATTTCGGCCAGGCGAACCTCTTCGAAGTTGAGTTCCATCTTGCCTGCTTCGATGCGTGCCAGATCAAGGATGTCGTTGATCAGGCCCAACAAGTGCTGACCGGAATTGTAAATGGCCGTCAGATCCTGTTGCTGCATCTCGGATACCGGGCCGTCGATCCCTTTCAGGATCACACGTGAGAAGCCAATGATGGAGTTCAGAGGCGTTCGCAATTCATGGCTCATGTTCGACAGGAATTGAGTCTTCAAAACATCGATTTCCCGCAATTCCTGAATCAATTGTTGTGAGAGTTCGAAAGAGCGGGCGTTGTCAATTGCGACGGCGACCTGATCTGCCAGCGATTGCAACACGGAAAGATCATCCTGCGTAAAGGCATGAGTTTGGACGGACTGAATATCGATGACACCCACGATGCGCAAACCAACACGTAGGGGGATGGCCACCTCAGAACGAGTGTCCAACAGATAAGGATTGGGTGTATAGAGAGGTTCGATCTCTGTGTCGTTGACAAGGATCGGCTCGATGCTTTCAGCCACTTTGCCGATCACGGAATTGGAACCCACGATG
>DASTJG010000134.1:0-15141 GCA_035716785.1 Anaerolineales bacterium | reverse complement strand
CAGATGGCAGAGGCCCATTTATCGCGGGCCTGTTTCATCACGCGTTCGGTCAGGGCCCGCCCAATGCCGTGCCGCCGGTAATCGGGGTGGGTCGCCACGTTGGCTACAAGAAAGACGCGCTTGCCCTTGTCACGAAACGGGATCAGGCTGGCATTACCAACGATCCTGCCATCCTGTTCCCAGACGTACCCCATCAACGGCAGGGTCGCTGTCTCTTTCATGTGGGAAGCCCAGCGCAGGAAGCTGTCATCGTGGCTGGCCCTGCGCATATCCGAGATGTAACGCTGACCGTCATTGTCCATCGTCGGCGAAAAGCACAGCTCGATCAGGTCCGCCACCGCGGAGAGGTCGCGCAGCACATTGAGCGGCCGCATGTGCGGATGTTCCTTTGCTTTGACCTGGATCGTGATCGAGCTCATCGAGGCGAATTATAGCGCGTTGTCGTGTTTTGGAAATATGGAGGCGTATAATTCTTCCAACGGCTTCCATCCTTTAGTGTATGAGGAAAATGAAATGCTTCTACCCGAAATGACACAACAGCTTGCTCAACGAATCGAGCAGAGTGATATCGATTATTCGCTTTCCAGGCTTGGAGGGATGCAACAGGTGCAGGGGAACCCGCTCCAGATCGAGATCAAGCGCTATGGCAATGTCAATGTCTTTTTGATCAGGAAGTGGCCCAATTTTTGGTATGGAAATAAGGTATTGGGGCTGGAACCCTCCAGTGAAATCTACCTGGATGAGATCATCAATCTGTTTGCCAGGAACAGTCTGAACTTTAGATTTGAGATCATGCCAGGGAACCTGAACAGTTCCCTGGCTTCACGTTTCCATAAGCTTGGATTCTGCCAGATGGACTTTAATGCTGCTGTCTATGGACAGCCTTCTCTGGCCGTTAAAACATCACCAAATGAACAAATCAAAGTCAGAGAAGTTCAACCGAATGAGATCGATATCTTTTTGGACCTTTATCAGGATGGTTTTGGGTTACCGCGCCTTTCTCCTGATGAGAGAGGCGCGGTTCTATCGTGGTTACAGAGGGCGAAATCCAGTTTGTATCTTTGCATTGCCCATGTAGACGATGCGCCAGCAGGCGTAGGTATTCTCTACACGGAAAATGGGATGGGTCTGCTGGCGGATGCCACCACGTTGCCAGATTTTCGCGGCAAAGGCTGTCACACCGCTATGATCCATCACCGCATTGCCCAGGCTGAAAAGCGGAATTGTGACCTGCTCACCAGCTTTGTCGAATTTGGCTCGACCAGTCACCTCAATCTCGAACGGGCAGGGCTGCGAGTTGCGTATACAAAAGCGATGTGGTGGAAGGTGGAATGAAACCCTTGACCAATGGAGAAAACTGAACATGGAATGCTGGACCTGTAAATCCAACACAGGCGAAAAACAATTCTTTGAATTGCATCCCCACAGAACAAGTGGCAAAAGGCAGAATGAAATTGAACAAAAGTAAGCTTTCCCGCAGAGAGTTTCTCAAACTGACAGGAACAATATCAACCGGGCTGGCACTATCGGCTTGTGGTGTAAAAGCAACGGAAGTTCCGACAGCAACCGCCACCCGAATTGTCCCGACACAAACATCGACGCCTACCCCCATTCCCACTTCCACGCCGATCCCATCCCCGACTCCCATTCCAAGTACATTACGCGGCTATGCCGACGCGCTGGGCATACGGATCGGAGCAGTGGCGGAGGGGGTTGTTATCGACGATCAAACACGGCTCAAACTGCTGGCTGAACAATTCAATCAAATCGCTATCACCACCCTGGCATGGGAAGTGATCGGTCAACGCCAAAATTCGTATACTTTCAGAATTCCGGATGCTCACCGCGGGTTCGCGTCAGCACATGATTTGACCGTGATGGGAATGCATCTTGTTTATGGCGTCGACCTCCCGGAGTGGCTGCAAAATGGCAACTTCTCGCGCGAGGAGTTGATCGACCTCCTGAAGAACCATATCAGGAAGGTAATGAGTCACTATAGAGGAAAGATTCGGGCATATACAGTTGTAAACGAAGCCACCGAACCCAGCATTTTCTGGAACAGACGTGTTGGGTCCGAATATGTGGAAATCGCTTTTCAGACGGCGCGAGAAACGGACCCGGATGCCATCCTGATCTATAATGACTATGCTCATGAAACAGCCTCGCTCTATAAAGCCGAACAGGTATTCAAGGTGGTGGAAAGCCTCAAAGCAAAAGATCTGGTGGATGCAGTCGGTATGCAAATGCATATCCTTGGCGGATTTGACCTCGACCCACGCACGCCGCCCACCAAGGAACAACTGCTTGAACAAATGCACCGATATGGGTCACTTGGGCTGAAAGTGTTTGTTACAGAGTTAGACGTGGGTATCGCTAAGCTGCCCGGATCGGTAGAAGAAAAGCTGGCAAAACAGGCTGAGATTTACAGTACTGTCGTGGAGGCCTGTCTTGAATCAGATGGGATATGCACGGATATTAATATCTGGGGCGTCAATGATGTCGACACCTGGACCGACGAAGCAGCGTTGCTGTTTTCGGACAATCAGCCCAAGCCCGCGTATTTTGCCGTTCTCGATGTTCTAAAAAAGTTCTATGAGGCCAGAAAGTAATCCTCGAATCGTTCCCACCTCAATAGTCATAATAAAGGAATATCTACGATGGAATGCTGGACCTGCCAGTCGAACTCGGGCGAAAAAAGGATCTCTCCTGGACCCTCGATTTTCGAGGGCCAATACTGGTTTGTCGAACATGCCTATCCTGCAAAAGTGATCGGGTGGCTGGTCATGTTTTGATTGGCTGCGCTATCTGGGATACCCTTTCTTTTTTATAGCCAATAAACGTAAACAGCCAGCCCAACACCAGTTCAATCAACAGGTGGAATGCGAATGAAGCTGCATCAGCCTGTAACCCATAGCTGATCATTTTCTCGGGCTGAAGTGCAAATGTCCTGATGCCCATCAGCGAGCACAGGGTGTACGTCGCCATGGCAAAGAAGAAATACCCAGCCATGCGAAAATCGCTGGCGCTTGCTGTGGTATCCGGCAGTTGTCCGCGTTCCCTCGCCCAGTTCAGCATGATCAGGACCATCAATACGGTCATGATACCTCCGGCTGTGCCGAAAACAATCGACGCTGGGGCAGGCAGCGGCAGGTAGGCAAAACCGATATAAATGAAACCTGATACTGCAAAGAACCAAAATCTGGCAGGTTTCATCGCAGTCCATAGAAAAACGCCGGCCGTCAAAAAGAACAATCCCAGCTTGAAAGAATACGACCACAACAGGTATCGCGCAATTTTCCAGCCCGCCACCGTCTGTGTAACTGTTGCCAGATCTACTTGCCCCGCTTCCAGGCTTGCGAGATAGCCGGGCAACACAATATAGCGCCCAAAGATGGCATTCAGGAAAAAAAGCACGGCAATCACGATTAAGATTGTTCCAATTCGCTTTTTCATGACAGATCCTTTACACATATTGTTGACGTTCCCATTCCATCAGTATTTTCCCCATTTGCATGAGTTGCTTTTTTATAAAAATTCCAGCTCGAGCCGGGGGATCCTCATAGACCAGCGCCGTCAATCCATGCAGGTAAATCCATAGATTAGTGCCAAGTCGCTTTAGACTTTCTTCCGGCAAACCTTGTAAACGAGGATCAGTATTCAGCTTTCCAAGCAAGGAACGAAAGGGACTCCCGATGTTTTCAAGGGATATTCCGATCAACCCGTTTAGAAAAAGGAGTTTGAACAAAACTTTCTCTTCCTGTGAAAAATGAAAGTAACGCAATCCAAGCGATAGAAAGGGGGAGGTTGGGTCCGGCTCCTGGGATTGAAAGTAGTCCAGCGCATATTTCTTCGATTTTTCGATGACAGCCTCCTCAAGCTCCTGCATCGATGTGTAGGCATCGTAAACCGGCTGTGTGGAACAACCCAACTCATTGGCAACCCGTCTCGCGCTCAAGGCTTCTAACCCTTCCTGGCGCACGATTTCAAAGGCCTGGGTAAGAATAATCTCTGGGGTAAACCTGATCTGCGGAGGCATAGAATTCGTCCTTTTAAATAACACACGTTATTTTATTGCAAGTATAAAATAACACATGTTATCTGTCAAGCCTGCGTAGTCACCCAACACCTGTCACAAACGACGGGCATGAGCAGAATATCCTGGCAACCTCCCGCTACTCGGCCTTGCTTCAACGCCATAAGATGCTAAACCAATAGTAGAATAACGATACGGTCCCACTTCTTGAAAAGGGAATAAACCATGGAATGTTGGTCATGCCGCTCCAACACAGGCGAAAAAAGGATCTCCCCTGGTCCCACAATTTTCGAAGGCGAATATTGGCTCGTCGAACATGCCTATCCTGTAAAAGTGATCGGGTGGATCGTCATCGTTCTGAAGCGGCACGCTGAAGCCTTGCATGAATTGACCGCCGAAGAATTTGCCGAGCTGGGACAGATCCAGGCCAGGCTCCTTCCACTGTTGCATGAAGAGCTACGTAGCGAGAAGGAATACATCTCGTGCTATGCCGAGATGGAACACTTTCGGCACATCCACATCCATGTCTTTGCCAGACCGTTTGATTTCCCGGAGGAATTGAAAGGTGGTCACAGCTTTGCCTTGTTAAAAGTAAAACCGGAAGAAGCTGTTCCAGCGAAGGAGATCATCGCGTTTTGTGAATTGCTCAAAGACAAGTTTGCCTACACGCCGCAAATCTAACACTCCTCTTACGCTCAATTGATAGTTTGACAATGCGGTTTTGTTATAATGCCCCCATAGTAGGAGACCAAACAGGTCTCTTCAAGGAACTGACAAAGAATCGTCTTTTTCCGCGCACAGGTAAGGAAGGGGACGACGCGGATAAGACCTGTTAGGTCTTTAGAAAAAGGAACATTTCCCTATGATGCGATTTGACAGATTTACAGAAAGAGCACAGGAAGCCGCCCAGCGTGCTGCGGAGATCATCCAGCGCTACGGCCATAACCAGATCGATACCGAACACATCCTGCTGGCGCTGATCGAACAGCCCGGTGGAGTGATCCCCCAAATTTTGGAAAAATTGAGCGTCAGCCCCGAGGCTCTCACCGAGCGGCTCGACGCCACGCTGCGCGCCAGCCCCAAAGCCAATATCTTCGGCGGCGGCGCAGGACAGATTTTCATCACGCCGCGCGTGAAGCGCATTATTGACCTTGCCAACGAGGAAGCGAACCGTCTTAAGGATGAATACATCTCGACCGAACATATCTTCCTCGCTATCCTTACCGAGCGCAATACGCCTGCGGCGCGCATTTTGGAGTCGGCCGGTCTGACGCGTGACCGCGTTTACACCGCCATCCAGGACTTGCGTGGCGGACAGCGCGTCACCGACCCCCAGGCCGAGTCCCGTTACCGGACACTGGAGAAATACTCGCGCGACCTCACTCAGGCCGCGCGTGAAGGCAAGCTCGATCCCGTGATCGGGCGCGATAACGAGATCCTGCGCCTGATCCAGATCCTCTCTCGCCGCACCAAGAACAACCCGGTTCTGATCGGGGAGGCAGGTGTCGGCAAGACTGCGATTGCAGAAGGTCTCGCGCAGAAGATCGCCAACAACGACGTGCCGGAAATCCTTTCGGGCAAACGCGTCGTTCAGCTTGACCTGGGCGCCATGATCGCCGGCTCCCGCTTCCGCGGGGAGTTCGAGGAACGCCTCAAAGCCGTGGTGGAGGAGATCCAGCGCGCCGGCGGTGACATCATCATGATGATCGACGAACTCCATACCGTCGTGGGAGCAGGCGCGGCCCAGGGTGCGATGGACGCCTCCAACATGCTCAAGCCCGCCCTGGCACGCGGTGAGCTGCAGTGCATTGGCGCGACGACGTTGGATGAATATCACAAGTACATCGAAAAAGATGCTGCGCTCGAACGCCGCTTTGCTCCGATCTATGTGGAAGAACCGAATGTCGATGACACGATCAAAATGTTGATGGGCCTGCGTGACCGCTATGAGGCGCATCACAAAGTCCGTTATGCAGATGATGCGCTCGTCGCCGCGGCCCGCCTGGCCGACCGCTATGTCACAGACCGCCGGCTGCCCGATAAGGCCATTGATCTGATGGACGAAGCCGCTGCAAAGTTGCGCGTGGCATTGTATTCCATGCCGCCTGATCTCAAGGCGCTGAAAAGTGAAATTGACAAACTGCAAGCCGAAGAAGAACAGGCCGGCCTGAACCGTGACTATGAACGCGCCGCGCAGAAAAAGTCTGAAAGACTGCGACTTGAAGAGGAATATCACGAGAAGCGCGATAAATGGGAAGCCGAGCACCAGCTCGATGAAGTTGTGGATGTGGATGATATCGCTGCGGTTGTCAACCAGTGGACGGGCATCCCCCTCACTCAAATGATGGAGAGCGAGTCTGAAAAACTCCTGCATATGGAAGCGCGCCTGCATGAACGCATCATCGGGCAGGAGGAAGCCATTCATGCCATCTCCGACGCGATCCGCCGCGCCCGCTCGGGCTTGAAGGACCCGTCACGTCCGATTGGCTCGTTCATCTTTATTGGACCCTCGGGCGTTGGGAAGACCGAATTAGCCAAAGCCCTGGCCTGGTTCATGTTCGACGATGAGGAAGCGCTGGTGCGCATCGACATGTCCGAGTATCGTGAACAACATACGGTCAGTCGTCTCTTTGGAGCGCCTCCGGGATACGTCGGGTATGAGGAAGGCGGCCAACTCACGGAAGCCGTTCGCAGGCGCCCGTATCGTGTCCTGCTGTTCGACGAGATCGAAAAGGCACATCCGGAAGTGTGGAATGCCCTGTTGCAGATCCTGGATGATGGCCGCATGACAGATGGTCAGGGCAACATCGTGGATTTCCGCAACACGGTCCTGATCATGACCTCGAACCTGGGCACGGAATATGTGAGGAAAGGCGGTACGTTAGGTTTCCTCCAGCCCAAGGCCTCCAGCGAGGAGCGTGAAGCGCACGATAAGGTCGAGAAGGCACTCAAGGGTGCATTCCGGCCTGAGTTCCTGAACCGCATCGACGAGATCATCATGTTCTCGCCGCTCTCGCTCGAACAAATGGAAGAGATCGTCGTCCTGCAAATGAAGGAAGTCCAGGACCGTTTGAACGAATATAACATTACGATCGAATTGACCGATGCCGCCCGCAAGTGGCTGGCCAAGGAAGGGTATGATCCGGCATTTGGGGCACGTCCGCTGCGCAGAGCCATTCAAAAGAACGTCGAGAGCCCGCTGTCGCTGGAACTGCTCGGCGGCAAGTTCAAGGATGGCGCCACCGTCCAGGTGGATGTGGATGAGGAGAAAAACAAGATCACCTTCCACACATCTCAGGCGGTGAAGAAAAAGGCCAGACAACATGCAGATGCATAAACAATAAGCATTGTGGGAGCAGTTGAACTGCTCCCACAATTTTCTTAAAACGTAAGGGCGACCCGCCCCTACACTTTTCCTAATCACAAGTTCATAAATTCGGGGTAAGATGAACGAAATATCTTAAGCCTTGTGAAGGTTGTGTCATGAGCACGGATGGTAAATTCTTGAACCTTCGCAAGGCTAATCCAAGAGCGAAATAATTTAGGAGGCATTCATTTATGGAAACAAGCAACACCCAATCTTCGTCGACCGGCAAGATCATCGCTGCGATCGTTGCGATTCTCGTTTGCTGTTCCTGTGTCGCGATCGTGGCGGCAGGAGCATATTTTTACCAGACATTCAAGGACATTCCTTTTGAACTTACTCCATTTGTCCCACCCATCGAGAATACAACTACGCCAGTACCCACTGCGCAGATCGATCGTCCTCCTGTAGACGATATTTCTCGCGAAACCCTTGACACCCTCGGACAGACTCTGGTCCCCGAAAATGATCCCTATGAACTGGCATGCCGCCTGCAGGCAGTCTGTAATGTCTCCGAGACTGTGCAGGCAAAATCATACAGCGTAGGAGACAAGGAAAAGTTCTGGATCCTTAACTCAGATACAACCGAACATTTCCAGATCGATGCGACCCTGCGCTATGCGACCGAACATTCTTATTTCTGGGTCGAAGATGGCACACCTGTTGATGAAGGGGACATGAAAAAGTTGATGGATACGTTCGAAGAAAAGATCTATCCCACCGACCGCGAGTTTTTCGGCAGTGAGGCAAATCCCGGCGTGGACGGTGACCCGCACATCTACGTGCTCTATGCCAGCAGCATTGGTCATAACATTGCTGGATATTTCAGTTCATCCGATTCCTATAACCCGCTCGTCAAGGAATATTCGAATGCCCATGAGACCTATGTGCTGGGGACCAGTCAGGATCTGGGCGATGCCTACACCTATGCCACGCTGGCACACGAATTCGTGCATATGATCCAGAATGCATCTGACCGCAATGATGTCTCCTGGTTCAATGAAGGCTTTGCTGAAGTTGGCGCCTTCTTGAACGGTTACGATATCGGCGGCGCCGATTGGCTGTACGTTCAGAATCCTGACCTGCAGCTAAACACCTGGGTAGACAATTCCTCCCCCGATTTTTCCGCACATTATGGTCAGAGCTTCCTTTACCTCGCCTACTTCCTCGATCGCTTCGGCGAGGAAGCCACCAAGGCTCTTACCAACAATCCGGAAAATGACCTGACCAGTGTAGATCAGACGCTTGCAGAATTGAACATTACGGACACCGAAACGGGTAAGGTTGTTACGGCCGACGATGTATTCATGGATTGGGCTGTGACGATGTACCTGATGGATAAATCGGTTGGGGATGGACGTTATTATTATCATAACTATCCCAGTGCGCCACGGGTTACTGCGAGCGAGTCTGTTACCGGTTGTCCGCAATCGCTGAGCGGGACGGTCAACCAGTATGGCGTCGACTACTACTCCATCAACTGTGAAGGGGATTACACCCTGCAATTCAACGGCTCGACGGCGGTCGGACTCCTTCCCGTCAGCGCGCACTCGGACAGATACATGTTCTGGTCGAATCGCGGTGACGAGTCAGATATGACCCTGACGCGTGAGTTCGATCTCACGAACGCGAGTGGCGACGTCAGCCTGTCATTTGCCATGTGGTACGACCTCGAGACCGACTACGACTACGTTTTCCTCGAGGCCTCCACCGATGGACAGAACTGGGAGATCCTCACTACACCCTCCGGCACGGCGGAGGATCCCTCCGGCAATTCGTATGGCTGGGGCTACAACGGTCAGACAAGCGACTGGAAAGTCGAAGAAGCGGATCTCTCGAAGTATGCCGGTCAAAAGGTGCAAATCCGCTTCGAATACGTTACCGATGCAGCACTGAACGGCGAAGGCTTCCTGCTGGATGACGTTCAGATCGAGGCGATCAACTATCAGGAAGATTTTGAAGCAGGTAACGGAGGCTGGGAAGCCGCGGGATTCGTACGCGTCGAGAACGTTCTGCCTCAGACCTACCGGCTGGCTCTCGTTGTCAAAGGCGACACCACCACTGTGACACAGATCCCGGTCAACCCGGACCAGACAGCAGAGATCCCACTCTCCCTGCAATCAGGCGAGGAAGCTGTGCTCGTCGTGACGGGTACTACGCGCTTCACGCGCCTGCCTGCTGCATATCAGATCGAAATAAAATAAACGTCATTGCGAGGAGGAAGCTTTTCCCGACGAAGCAATCTCACTTGCAGTAATATGAGATTGCTTCGGTCGCCTGAAGGGCTCCCTCGCAATGACAAATGGAGCTTACATGGCAACAGCACCAAAATCAGAAATATTACAGATTACTGAATTGGTCAATTATCAGGATGGCTCTGTGGTCAGCCGCCAGATCACAAAAGTGGACGCAGGTAACGTCACGCTCTTTGCTTTCGATCAAGATCAGGAGCTGAGTGAACACACCGCCCCGTTCGATGCACTCGTTCACATACTGGATGGCGAGACGGAAGTCAGGATCTCAGGCAAAGCGTTTCATCTAAAAACAGGAGATGCAATCATCATGCCGGCCAACGAGCCGCATGCCTTGAAGGCACTGACCCGTTTCAAGATGCTGCTGACGATGATACGAAATTAATTCGTCATTGCGAGGAAGCCCGCAGGGCTGACGACCCCGGCACCGACCCACCGGGGCGGTGAGCAATCTCATACTTCTTTGGCAGGTTACTTGAGATTGCTTCTCGAAGACTCGCAATGACGGTAAGTTAGTCTGCGGGAAGATTCATTTCAGCAGTCGCGGAGACTTTCCTCCTGATCCAAACCAATGACATTAGAAGTGGAACCAATGCCAGTACGCCAGCGACGATGGCGATGACCGTGTAGTTGGATGCAGCAAAAACAAAACCACTCCCCAGGCTGCCGACCGCCGAAGCCAGACCAACCAGCAAGTCGTTCGTGCCTTGTGTCCGTGAACGTTCCAAAGGGAAAAGTTGATCTGCCAGCAGTGCCGACCCGCCGACGAAGCAGAAGTTCCAACCCAGTCCAAGCAGAAAAAGTGCGACCGCCAGTGGAAATACATTGGGTGACAAAGGTGCAGTCACACATGCCAGCAAAAGCGTGGACGCGCCGATCAAAATTACCTGACCGCGCCCCCACTTGTCGGAGAGACGGCCAGAAAGAACAGAAAAGGCATACATGCCAAAGGTATGGGAGGAGATCACGGCAGAAATGTCACCGAGGTTGTGCTGGTGATTGCGCATGTGAAGGGAGGTAATGACCATGATGGCAACCATCACAACCTGTCCCAGCGCCATCGCGCTCACTGCCAGCAGCGCCGCGGGCTGACGCAGGATTTCCAAAATGGGACGCGCTTCCCCGGTGAGAGTGGTCAATGCGGGGTCAGGGTATTCTGCTGCAACCTGTTTGCCGAGGTCACGCGGGTCTGGCCGCAGCCCAACAAACACAACCACAGAGGAGAGCGCAAACAAAACAAGCGTCGCGAGATAAGCACCCGCCAGTTCATCCATGCCCAGGGTACGGATAAAGTTTCCCATCGGTCCCACCAGCAGTGGACCGACGATCGCGCCAAACGTGCCTCCCAGCACAACGTTCGAGATGGCCGCGCCGCGTTTTTCCGGCGGGTTCACTTCGGCCGCGGCAAAACGTCCCAGCACCACTGCTGCGTTGGCAATCCCCATCAGCACCATGCCAATAAGAAACAGAAGGAAGGATGATATCCCTATGGCGAACAAAACCAGCGCATTGCCGATCACGCCGATCACAAGCCCGGAGACAATTCCACTCCTTCTGCCGATCCGATCCATGATGTACCCCCAGGCAGAAGCGGCAAACGCTGCACCCAGGAGATAAACGGCTGAAGGCACGCCGGCAAACGAGGCGCTACCACCCAATTTGGTTCCAATGATGGAATTAAGTGTCGCGGCGGCAATAAAGCCTGCCGACGCCAGGCTCTGATTGATAAAAAGTATCCAGGTAATCTTGCGCGCAAGTTTGGAGAGATCCATTATTTGTAACACCTTTCAATTTGCCGATTATATGCTGGATGCGGGTAAAATCCGACGAGAGGAATTGTATGAACTTTGACAGCGCGCCCGCTTCAAACTATCCGTTGCCGGATCTCGTTAAATTTTTAAATCGCGGCTTTGAGGCTTATTTCGTCCCGATCCAGTTTAATACAGTTACATTTTTAGATATGCTCCGTAAAGACGGCATCGACCTGACGGCCAGCCGGGTGCTGATCCTGGACGATCAGCCCTGCGGCCTTGCGTTGATCGCGCGCCGCGGCTGGGTCAGCCGACTCGCGGCAATGGGAATCGCCACAGAAGTACGCGGCAAAGGCGCAGGCTCATGGTTCATGAAGGGACTGATCGATGAGGCACGCCGGCGTGGGGAGCGTGAGATGGTACTGGAAGTGATCGAGCAAAATGAGCCTGCCGTAAAGCTGTACGAAAAGTCCGGCTTCCAGGTTGTCAGGAGGCTGATCGGGTTCACCCACAGGGACAAAGAGGCGGAGGAAAACGAAAGAGGCGCTCTGCACAAGATCGATCTGCGTGAGATGGGCCAATTAGTGTCACAGCATGGGCTGCCAGACCTGCCGTGGCAGCTGTCGGGGGAAAGTATTGCTCAGATGAATCCGCCTGCCTGCGCGTATAGCAAAGGGCAGGCGTACATGGCGATCTCAAACCCTGAAGCAGAGCAGGTGGTGGTCTGGTCACTGCTCGTCGAGCTGGAGGCACGTGGAAAGAATTTGGGCGCCAATCTACTGAAGAGCGTCATTGCGAGTCACAGAGGCAAGACGTGGCATATGCCTGCGATCTTTCCTGAGGAATTCGGCAAGGCCTTTGAACGAGCAGATTTTAAAAGACAAGAGTTATCGCAGTGGCAAATGAAATTAATTTTATAGATCAGGTCTAGTTTGGTGCTGACAACCTATAGCAGATTGCTTATCGCGGAGGGCAATCTGCCATAAGCCCTACGCGATTCGTACAATTTTGTCACTGTTCTGTTTTGCTCATTGAACTAAAATCGAGGATATAATCCATTTATTCCCTCTGCGAGGATGCACAGGATGTCACCTTCTAAAACTTCCCATCGTAAAACCATCGCTGTGTTCGCATCACAAGTGGGACGCGCCTGGGGTGCGGATTTTATCGCGGGAATTAATGACGCGGCTGAAGGACACGCTGTAAACCTCGTTCATTTCATCGGGGGAAAGCTCGCCCAGACCTCCGCTCCCAATCAGGGCCAACCATCCTACGGGTTGTATGATCTTGCCAAGCCAGATCAATTCGATGGTTTGTTGTTAACGGCGGATGTTGCCCATGGAACGGATCCGGAGGAACTTAAAGGATTTGCCGAACTTTTTAAAGGGGTACCGATCATTACCCAATCGGTGGAGATGGATGGCGCCTCGATCTTTGTCCCCGATAACATCGAAGGGATGCGCGCCGCGGTGCGCCATCTGATCGAAGGGCATGGCTATAAACGGATCGCGTTTATTCGCGGGATCAAGGGACAACTCGATGCCCAGCAGCGTTTTCAAGCCTACAAGGATGAACTGAAAGCGCACAACCTGCGCTACGATGAAAACCTTGTTGTCGATGGCGACTTTACCAACGAAAGCGGCAGAGCCGCCATTCGTGTGTTGCTGGATGAGCGTAGGCTCCGTTTTCAGGCAGTAGTTGCAGCCAATGACACCATGGCATTCGGCGCGTTGGACGCGCTGCAACAGCGCGGGGTGCGCGTGCCAGACGATGTGGCCGTAACCGGTTTCGACGATCTGCGCGAAGCCCAGGCAACCGGGGTACCGCTCACCACCGTCAGGCAGTCGTTTTATACGGCCGGCAAGCATGCCTTCGAAGCATTACTCAAGCGCATCAATGGGGATACGATCCCGCGCGTGAATGTCACACCGACCCAGTTGCTCATCCGCTGGTCCTGTGGCTGTTTACCCGAGAATGTCCGTCAGGCGGCCGTTGCGCCGCGCGATGTGGCCAAGACCGGCAAGCTGGAAAATAAACGTGAGGCGGCGATACGGGCTTTGCTGAACTCCGCCGGTATCACGGATGAAGACTCGACCCTTCCCCAGTTCCGCGATGCATTTGGGCGCGTTTGGGATGGTTTCCTGCTGGCACTCAACAGCCAAACATCCAGCGACGACTTCCTCAAAACCGTCAACAGCATGATCGAGCTGATGCAAAGGCAAGGGCTGGTGGCGACTGTATGGCACAACGTCATCTCGATGATGCGCCGCTACGCCCTGGGAGGGATCACCAGTCATACCACCATGCTGGAAGCGGAAAATCTGTTCCAGCAGGCACGTCTGCTGGCAGGCGAACTTTCGCAACGCTCCCAGGCTTATCGCAGGCTGATGCTCGAGCAGCAGGAAAGTGTGCTGCAGGGGTTCAGTTTCTCTATGGCGCCTGCCATGAGCATGAAGGAGATCGGTACTGCCATTTCAGAGCACTTCCCTGCCATGGGCATCGAGCGCTGGTACGTGATGTTCTACAGTGATGTGACCGCACCGCAATCGATCTCTGCGCCGCCGCCTGAAAGTTATAACCTGTTATTCCAGTACGAATCGTCGCGCTTCGAAATCCCGCAAAAGCGTGTCTCCATTGGAACAGGGCAACTGGTCCCACGCGGCAAGACTCCAGCCGATTACCGTTATACCGCGGTGGTCATGCCACTTACGCTGGCGCGCAATCGCTTCGGGTTCATGTGGGTGGAGATGGGCCCCCGCGACTGGGAGATCTATGTCCGTGTACGCAACCTAGTGAGTAGTGCCTTGCTGCGCGTCATGCTGGTACAACAAAAGGAACAGGTCCAAAAGGAAGTGGAACGCCTGCTCGCCGAGGCGCGTGACCGCACTACCGAACTGGCAATTGCAAAGGAATTTGCCGAAAGGACTGCCACGGAAAATGCCAAGCTCTATTCCAGCGAGCAGTCCCGACGTCAGGCTGCGGAGGCGCTCACCAAGTCGGCCCGACAGCTTTCCTCGCTGGGGACGGTCGAGGAGGTGCCGCAGCAGATCGTGACGCAGTTATTACAGGTCATTCCGAATGACCGCTGTGCATTATTCCTTGAAGACATCAATGGAGTTCCGCGCCTGTTTGCACATGCCGGCTATCCGGAAAATGCCCCCATGGAAAAGCTGGCGTACAGTATACGAGATACAAATGTTTACCACACGATCGCTCGCCAGGCCGAGCCGTTGGTGATTGGCGATGTGAGAAACATGCAAAGCTGGAAACAGCCCGAATGGGTGCCGGAAGACTGCTCCTGGCTGGGCATACCGCTCTATTCCAAGAACAAAGTTACGGGTATGCTGGCCATTAGCCGAAGCGCGCCCGCAGCCTTTAATCAGGATGATGTCATCCTTGCAAGCACGTTTGCCATTCAGGCTTCCATCGCGCTCGAAAATGCCCGTCTTTATGATGATCTGAACCGCTTCAATCAAATGATGGAGCGCATGGTGGAACAGCGCGTCGAGGAGCTTAACAGCGCCTATCGCACGCTCGAAAAGTTGGACAAGAACAAGAGTGACTTCATCCAGGTAGCCGCCCACGAACTGCGTACACCGCTGACTGTGATCAAAGGCTACATGGGGATGATCAAATCAGCGCCGGGACTCGAAAAGAATGAATCGCTGATACAGGCAATGGATGGAGTCATCCAGGGCACGGACCGTCTGCACCAGGTGGTCAACAGCATGCTGGATGTAG
>DASTJG010000133.1:0-6731 GCA_035716785.1 Anaerolineales bacterium | reverse complement strand
TCTGCAAGAGTTTGTCTACAAATGTGCCCTTTTGTCAGAAAGGGCACATTCTTTTTTTATTAGCGCTACTTTATCACTATTTGCATTATCGTCCTCTCGGTAGGATGCTTCCCCACGCCCATGAGGGTGTGATCCCTCGGTAAGGAAGCTCAAATTCATCACTAAGGAAAGTCAAGCTCCTCAATGAGGAATGTTAAGATACTCGATTCCTTTTTATGGTTTCTACCGTTTTGGCATTCGGGGCATCAGCATGGACGTCTTCCGGCGGTATTCTTGATATTGTTCGCCGAAGTGATTGACCAGATCACGTTCCTCCAGTTGGAGCGCGATGAGAATGTACCCGGTTGTGGCAATGGCAAATAGCAGATGTCCGAACGTCATCACCGGTGTTGCCCAAAAGGCAATGAGGAACCCCAACATGATCGGATGGCGGACGAACTTGTAAAAGCCGGGGGTTCTGAATCCCAGCTCTGTATATTCCCGGTTTAGCAGATTCAGATATACCTGCCGCAGTCCGAACAGGTCAAAGTGATTGATCATGAATGTGCCCAGGAAGACGATCAACCAGCCAAGAAAATAGAGAGCCTGGAGCAAGAGTTGGCCGACCGAATGCTCTACCACCCATACAGGAGTAAGGATCGGTCGCCACTGCCAGTACAAAAGCAGGAGCATGAAGCTGGCAAGTAAAACAAAGGTGCTTCGCTCGATGGACTTGGGGATGATTTTCGTCCACAACTTCTTAAAACCAGGGCGTGCCATGATGCTGTGCTGGAATGCAAAAGCGCCCAACAGTAGCACATTGACAATCAGCGCCTCCGACAGGGGCCTTTCCGTGCCAGAGTCAATCGTCTTTGGAACGACAAAGTTCCCGACGAAACCGATGGCATAGAGAAAAGCAACCAGGAAAACTGCATAGCTAAGCGCCCCATAAGCCAGAGCGAGTACGCCTCCAGCGTTCCCAGAGGTTCTTGATGAGGTGGCAATGTCTTGTTTGGTAAAGGTATCTGACATAGTATTACTCCTATAAGGTCGGTGCTTTCTGCACCAGGATGGATTGGATCCGTTGCCCGGCAACGGTTGATCTCAGTTTAGCGAATGGGTTTAACCTCCTCTCGGAGAATGGCGTAAACTTCAACGTCGTGATTTTTCCGCTGGTGATACCAGGCTCCGCGGGCAGTGCCTTCGAGGGTAAAGCCGCATTTTTCGGCCACACGACGGGAGGCACAATTTTTGGGGTGGATGATCATCCGGATGCGATTCATCTGCAGACGGCCAAACAAGTACTGCACCAACAGATTGACCGCCTCCGTTGTGTATCCCTTGCCTCTTGCCGCCTGATCGTAAATCTGGTAGGAAAGCTCCAGTTCGTCCAGGTAGTTTACGGTCTTGAAGAATTCGATGTGGCCCAATATGCTCCCGGACTCATCCACAATGAGCAGCAAGCCTTCTTCTTTTTCCCAAAAGCCGTTTTTCTCGAAACGGTGCCGGAACTCAATCTCAGAAACAAAACCCAGCGGGAAGAAATCGCCTCGATTGGCGAGATCAATATGCCGGGCATAGAGTTCCTGCAGATCGGACTGGCGGACCGGACGAAGTTGGATAGATTTACCTTGGAGCATGATTTCACCTTAAGGAAAATTTATTACTGCCCATCATTATAGAAAGAAGTTCTCGCTTAACTCTCGCATTAACGCTCGCACAAATCTCCACTTTGACTGCCAGATGATATTTGCCATATAATGAAATGGAGTGAATATGTGCAAATTATTTCTTTTTGGCACACCCTCGATTGAGTGCGGCGGCCGTTCCCAACCCATCCGGCGACGTAAAGCCAGGGCTTTGCTCGCTTATCTGGCAGTCACCCAACAGAGTCACAGCCGGGAAGTGCTGGCATCACTACTCTGGCCCGAGTATGACCGCCAGAGCGCCCTGGCCGACTTGAGCCGGATCCTTTCCAGCTTACGAAAAACACTGGGGGCTAACTTCTTTGTAACCGACCGGGAAAGCGTGGCGCTCAATGGAGGGACCGGTTTATGGGTAGACGTCCTTCAGTTTCGCAAACAACTGGAAAGCTGCCGAAAAACGACAGGTATGGACAGTGATTGCCTCCAAAGCCTGGCAAGCGCAGTGGAGCTCTATCAGGCGGACTTCCTGGCCGGGTTCACCCTGCCAGATTGTCCCGATTTTGATGAGTGGCAGCTGCTGCAAACCGAAGCCTTGCGTCGCGATCTGGGTTGGGCATTAGAGAAGTTAGTCCATACTTACGAAGCCCGTAACGATTTGGCTCCGTCCATCGCTTATGCACAACGCTGGGTGAGATTAGACCCGCTGAACGAACCAGCCCAACGCCAGCTCATCGCCCTCTACGCCCGTAACGGTCAGCAGGCGGAGGCTCACCGCCAGTACCAGGTATGTGAGCGTCTGCTGGCAGAGGAGCTTGGCGTTGAACCCCAGCCGGAGACAAAACAGCTTTACGAAGAGATTCGGAACGTCCGCTCGCTTCTCCCCTCTGCACAACTGAACCCACCGGAACAGGAGATCAAGTTTTTCTTCAGTTTCGATGGCGTGCGCATCGCCTATGCCACGGTGGGCGAAGGCCCGCCACTGATCATGACGGCTACCTTTCTGAGGCATCTTGAATATGATTGGCAAAGCCCGATCTGGCAGCATTGGCTGCATGCGCTGGCCCGGAACCATACATTAATTCGCTACGATGAACGAGGCTGCGGTCTCTCGGATTGGGAGGTGAGCGACATTTCCTTCGAAGCCTGGGTGCGTGATCTCGAAGGTCTGGTGGAACATCTTGGCCTGGAACGGTTTCGCCTGCTCGCGCTGTCGCAGGCTGGCGCGGTGGCGATCGCATACGCAGCCCGCCATCCCGATCAGGTATCCCACCTGATCCTGCACGGCGCCTACGCGCGCGGCCGCCTTCACAGGGAGGAAAATCCGCGCGCGGCCGAAGAGGCTCAAACCCTGCTTTCCCTCACCAGGCTTGGATGGGGACAGGATAACCCGGCGTTCCGCCAGGTGTTTTCCCTGCAGCTCATGCCGGATGCCACCAAGGAGCAACTCGCCTGGTATGACGAGCTGATGCGTGTCTCCATGACGCCCGAAAACGCGGGCCGGGCAGAAGCCGCAATGTATCATATCAATGTGCTCGATCTACTTCCTGAAATCATCACGCCCACGCTGGTCACACACTGTCGCTACGATGCGGGTGTTCCGTTTAACGAAGGGCGTATTCTTGCCAGCCAGATCCCAGGGGCACGCTTCGTGCCCCTGGCAAGCAAGAATCATCTCCTCTTACCCGGCGAGCCCGCCTGGGAACAGTTTGTCCAGGAAGTCCACCGATTTTTAGCCACTGAACCACGAACATTACCCAAGCTCCCTGCCTCGCGTTTGCAGGCAGATGTCGAAACGCCGCCCTTTGTTGGTCCGGAACCTTCGGATGCTCCACAGTCGCCATTCGTGAGGCGCACCCATGAGCTGGATCAATTGGACGACTATCTCGTTGAGGCGTTGGCCGGAAACGGCCAGATCGCCTTCATCACCGGGGGTGCAGGACGGGGCAAAACGTCCCTGTTGGCCGAATTCGCACGTCGCGCTCAAAAGACCCACAATGATTTAATTGTCGCAAACGGGAACGGCAATTTCTTTGCCGGGTCCGGCGATCCCTTTCTGCCCTTTCGAGAGGTGTTGGGCCAGCTCACCGGCGAGGTTGCCACCCGGCGCACCGGCGGGCAGATAGATGCCGCGCAGGCGCGTCACTTACGGGCTGCACTGCCACAATCCATACAGACCATTCTGGAACATGGACCTCAGCTGCTGGAGGTCTTCGTATCCGGGAAGCAATTGCTCGCGCGGGCGATGGCAGCCGCGCCAGCCGGCGTGAGCTGGCTGGCCGCCCTGCAAGCAGAAGTTGCCCGGCGTCAAAAGACACCCGGCGCGCCAGAGCAATCGGCCCTTTTTGGTCAGCTCACGAACGTGCTGCACCACCTCTCTCAGAAACATCCCTTGTTGATTACCCTGGACGACCTGCAGTGGATGGATCATGCTTCCTTAGGTCTGTTGTTCCATCTTGGCCGCCGCCTGGCTGGCAGCCGGATACTGATCGTTGGCGCCTACCGGCCGGATGAACTTTCGCAGGATCGCAATGAGGGACCGCATCCATTGGTTCAGCTTCTGGACGAGTTCAAGCGAACCTACGGTGACATTTTTCTTGATTTGGCGAAAGCCGATCAGGCTGAGGGCAGAGCGTTTGTGGATGCCATTCTGGATACCGAACCTAACAAACTGGAGGATGCTTTTCGCGAGGCGCTCTTCAAGCGTACAGGGGGACATCCCTTATTCACGGTCGAGTTGTTGCGCGACATGCAGAGCCGGGGCGGTCTGGTTCAAGATGAGGCAGGACGATGGTGCGAAGGTCAGGGGCTGGATTGGGAAACGTTTCCGGCTCGCATTGAGGCAGTGATTGCAGGGCGGGTTGACCGGCTGGATAACATCTCGCAAGCGATGTTGAGGGTGGCCTGCGTAGAGGGTGAACTTTTTTCGGCGGAGGTGGTGGCTCGGGTCTTGGGAATGGAGGACCGGCTGGTGCTCCATAGTCTCGCTCAGTTAGGAAATCGCCACCGTCTGATTCGAGAACGAGGAGAAATCGAAGCGGGCAAAGGCTACCTCTCCTCCTACCAGTTCAGCCACACCTTGTTTCAACAATACCTCTATCGCCAGCTTGCGCCTGGTGAGCGGCGGCGTTTGCATATCCAAGTGGCTGAGACCCGGGCCATGCTTTATAGCGACGATCTCGACCAGGTGATCGTAGAATTAGCACGCCACTTCGTAGCTGCCGGGGATTGGAACAAGGCGATTCCTTACTTGAGCCGCGCCGGGGACTTGGCCTATCATAAAGCCTCCTTGTTCGACGCAGTTCGCCACTACGAATCCGCCCTGGTTCATTGGCCGGAGTCGGACCTGCCTGGCCAGGCTCAGGTCATGCGGAAACTCGGGGAGTGCTTGTGGGTCATCGGCCAGCATCGGAAAGCCATCGAGCTGCTGAACGACAGCTATTCCCTGTCTCGTCGTGCAGGGGATGATCAGGGCACCGGAGCAGCGCAGCGATTGTTAGGCCGGGTTCATTGGGAATTGGGACAGACAGACAATGCCCGCGATGCTTACCAGCAGGCTTTGATCATTCTTGAGCATAAGCCAGAGAGCGAGGAGCTGGCTTGGGCACTGGAAGGTATGTCCGCCTATCACATGCACACCGGCGACTATGCCGAATCGATCAAACTGGGTGAGCGGGCGCTGGCAATGGCCAAACGTCTAGGCGCCGAAGTGATCATCATCCAGTGTTTGTGCGACCTCGGCGCAGCCCGTTCCAGTATGGGCGACTGGGAGGGCGTAGCTATGGAGCAGGAGAGCCTGGATCGAGCTTTAGCCTTGAACCGACCCCACGATGCCAGCCGGGCTTACCTTTACATCGCTGAAGCAATCAAATACCTGGGCCGCTACGACCAGGTCAGAGGTATTCTTGCGGACGCGATATCCTATACACGGCGCATGCACATCCCGTATACCGCCACAGCCGCTGCAAATATGCTGGTCGAAGTGGATTGGCTCACCGGTCGTTGGTCGACTGCGCTGACCCAATTGGGACAGCGGCCTGGGCGGGTTGATCGCGAGCAACCAGGCAATCTATCCCAAATTTATTTTGGGGTCGTGCAAGGACGTCTCTACAATGATCTTGGGCAGCCCGAGAAGTCTCGTAAAATCGTAGGAGAAGCACTAGCCGCTGGAGCCAGCACGTTGGATCCGCGCGTCGCCCTCCTGGGGGAGCTTGCCCGGGCAGAGGCAGCCCTGGGCAATATGGCGTTGGCGGCTTCAACTGCATCGGAAATACTGGAATGGACGAACCAGGCTCGCTACCTTTTTCCGAGTGTTGCCACGGCGTTATTGACGATCTGCCATATGCCGGTGACTTTCGACTGGCCAGCCATGGATGGTGCTGCTCGTTCTGCCTGGACTCAGTTGGAACGGCTCGATGAGCAATACCGCACGCCAATTACCGCTGCCTGCCGCATGGAGGGACTGGGTTGGGTCACACTGCTCGAGGGGGACTCAGTGCAAGCCTCTGCCTGCTTTAGACAAGCTCAGACCAGTTGGCAAGAGCTTGGCCACCCTTACGAGCAGGTCCGTGCTTTAATTGGTTTAAGCCGCGCCCTGACTCAAGATCAGGACGAATTCAAAGCGGTTATTGGGCAAGCGATGGGACTAGTCAATTTCCTGGACGCGCAGCTGGAAGATCCGGCGCTCAAGAACTCATTTCTGGCTTCGGTACTCGTGCAGCAAATTCAAAAATAGACGATCCAGTATGAGAAGCAGCGAAGAAATCTCTGCCGCTTTTGATTAATCCTAGTCGCTACATTTTCCTTATCTTTACGATTTGGAACAAAATATACGATGGTGATTGCGGAGTTCTCCCCCGCCCTCTCCGCCACTAGACAACATTCTCAATCCACGAGATCTTGTCTAGGAATGTGCCCTTTTGTCAGAAAGGGCACATTCCTTTTTAATTGGCGTTAATTTATCACCTCTTTGCATTATCGTCAATTAGTCCAGACAAAAAACGAGTCATCTTCCCATCACATCTGTATGATCCAGTGGACTCTTCACGGCTACCCCACCCCGCTGGAGCACGTGAGTGTAGACGTAGAGACGGCTAGTCCCAACATATT
>DASTJG010000132.1:0-9489 GCA_035716785.1 Anaerolineales bacterium | reverse complement strand
TGTTCTTTCCGGGCGGTGACATCGGCAGACTGGCTGTCTGTGGAACGGTCAACGACCTCGCCATGGTGGGTGCAAAGCCTTACGCGCTGACCTGTGGTTTTGTGATCGAAGAGGGACTGCCCTTCGATGTGCTGCAGCGCGTCGTCCAGTCCATGCGGGATGCCGCCGCCGAGGCAGGTGTCTTCATCGCCGCGGGCGATACCAAGGTCGTGCAAAAAGGCGGCGCCGACAAGCTCTTCATCAACACCTCCGGCGTGGGACTGGTCGATGCAGGTGTGGACATCTCCGGGACGAACGCAAAGGTGGGAGATGTCGTCATCCTCTCCGGGACGCTGGGCGATCACGGCATCGCGGTCATGTCTGCGCGCGAGGATTTGGGCTTCAGCACGGACCTGCAATCGGATGTGGCACCGTTGAATCATCTTGTCCGTGCGATGATGGAGGCAGGCGAAGTGCATGTCCTGCGTGATCCCACCCGCGGTGGACTGGCGACCACACTGAATGAAATCGCAAAACAATCCAATGTGGTCATCGAGCTGCAGGAGCCGCAGATCCCCGTCAAGCCGCAGGTGCATGCTGCCTGTGAGATGCTGGGATTCGATCCGATGTATGTGGCGAATGAAGGGAAGCTGGTCGCGTTCGTCAACGCCAATGATGCCGATGCAATCCTGAACGCGATGAAGAAAAGTAATTATGGTAAGGATGCAGTCACGATCGGGAAGGTCACCGGCGATGGAAAATCCCAGGTCCGTTTGAAGACAGCCATCGGGGGAACGCGTCTGATCGACATGCTGCCTGGTGAGATGCTGCCCAGAATTTGTTAGTGATATTCTGATAGAGGGGAAATAGCAATCTGGTATTCCAGAGTAAACTTCAAACAGCCTCGGGGGATTTTCGATTCTGAAATGACAGCCGTCCAGTTCTTCCATGATGTTCATTCCTTCACAGTTCAGGGAAAGCAGATATAGTTAGAAAATTATGCTGCGCACCCCTCCTCTTCTTCGAACCCTGCTGGAATTGAAAGGGAATCCCCGTGTCACCGTTTTGACCGAGATCATGTTCGGTATTCCCTATAACCTGTTCACTCCTTTCTTCTCCGTCTACATGCTGGCCCTTGGGGTCACCGATCAGCAGATCGGAAGCATTGCCAGCCTCGGACTTGTTGTTCAAGTTTTCTCAGCCCTGCTGAGCGGCGCGATCGTGGATAAGTTCGGACGCCGCCTGACCCTGTTCATTTGTGACGTGATCTCCTGGAGCGTGCCCTGCCTGATCTGGGCTGCCGCGCAGGATGTACGTTTTTTCGTGGTCGCGGCATTCATGAACGGTCTCTACCGCATTTCTCATACCGCCTGGACCTGTTTGCTGGTCGAGGATGCAGAAGAGCGCCATCTCGTCCACATCTGGACATGGATCATGATCTTCGCGGTCTGTTCGGCGTTCTTTACCCCGCTGGGCGGATGGTTTGTAGGCCACTATGGATTAATACCGGCTGTGCGAGGCATATTTGTATTTGGTTTCATTGTATTGACCGCCAAGTTTGTGGTTCTATACATTTACTCGCACGAAACGACGCGCGGCGTGCAGCGCATGGCAGAAACACGGCATCGTTCCCTTATAAGCCTGTTGGGGGAATATCGAAGCGTCTTCAGCCAGCTTTTACACTCCAGACCTCTCTTGTCTGCCCTGTCCTTGATGGTGATCACCAACATATATGTTACGGTCAGCAACAACTTTTGGGGCGTTCTATTCACCGGGAAACTCGGCTTCCCTGATTCGCAAATCTCGACCTATGTGGCCATTCGGTCTGTTATCATGACCATCTGCTTTTTCGTGATCGGTCCGCGCCTGACAAACTTACTCAGATTTCGTTTACCTCTGTGGATAGGGTTCGCCGCCTTCCTGGTCAGTCAGTTGTTGCTGGCTGTCATGCCGGCGCAGGCTGTGGGCCTGCTTGTGCTCAGCGTACTCCTGGAGGCAGTTGCGGCGGCCCTCGTCGGCCCGATGACGGAATCCCTGCTGGCGGTGTCGCTGGAATCGGATGAGCGGGCGCGGGTCAGCGCCATGGTGTATGTCGCGTTGATTGTGTTGATCTCTCCCTTCGGATGGATCGCCGGTCAACTCTCTGCTGCCAATCGTTCCCTGCCCTTTGCCTTGAACACAATTCTTTTCGCGATCGGGATTGGACTGGTCTGGTTCATCGGGAGGCCTGGTTTCCTCAATATCGGAAACCAGACTGTCAGACAGGAATGATGGAAAGTTCTCCAAGAGAGTGTTTCTTAAGTCATTGTCACTTGCTTTTTTGTACACGGATTCCGCGGACGACACGGAAAAGAGCGTCTTTTTTGATGAATTTTTCCGTGTTGTCCGTGTCCTGAAAAGTCTTCAAGGAACAGTCTCTAAGGTGTTTGCGTTGGCGCAGGGAGGGTCGTTATCAGTCCAGGTGTGTCTTCCGGTTTCCACTCCAACTTCCATTCGCCCGGTAATGCAACCAGAGGGCGAGTGAGGATGATGTTCAATTTACCGGAAGAGATCTCGCCTGCAAAACTGACGCTCGAGCTGAAGTTGATCGGTGAATCCATGCCGCTGAAACCTTGGGATGAATTTCCGATCGCAAGATCAACTCCATGGAACATCGCTGGACTCTTGCTCTCGAAATTGAACATGTACCCATCGGGGGTGCGAATGGCTTGAAGGACCCGCACTGGATAACCCGCCAGTTCAATATCTATGTCCAATGGCCAGACCTGCTCATTCTGTGGATTCGGACCGGTATCGAACTCGAATTGCGCCTGGGCATCTGAATACTCCACCACCACCGCTTCCACAATAATGGTCAGCGGCCAGTTGAATGATTTGCCATCCAGCTCAAATGCCCAGGGAAAGACACCCTTGTCTGTTTCATCGAAAGGAAGATCAAGCTCTATGTTCGCCAACATGAATGGAACATCCTGCCCACTGGCGTCGGTGATCTTCGGCCAGCTGGAGAATTGCACTGCTTTCGAATCCTGCGGCAAACTCACTGAACGGAATTTGCCGGCCAGAATATAGCCCTTTTCGGTTTCGATGATCTTTTCCAAAACCATTGGGCTCTCAACGGATACATTCTGTGGCGAGGTGACTTCGATCACAGGAGCCACTGTCATATCCGCGGGCGCGGGGCTGAAGCGCAATGTCAACTCCCAATTTTCGGGTAGTGTGCCCGGCAATGCACTCTGAATACATGGTAAGACAAAGATTGCTTCGTTGACATTGGCTGGCACAGGCGCAAACGTAAAACGACTTTCATGTCCCGTGCTCCAGCTATCCAAGCCAAAGCCGCCAACTGTTTGCAAGGAAGTACCGTCCGGCAATTTCAACTCTGCGGACATATCACATCCACTCCCATCCTGTACCAGCTTGTCCGAGGAGATGTTGTCGTCGCGGAATCGGATCACGGTCTTATCAGCACTGAGGAGCGCTTCTTCCACGGTCAGGGTAATTCCATCTCGTGTCTGGGAGACAGGTTCCGCCAGCACGCGCAGCGGCATACTTTGATCTACCAGTCCAACTCCGGGGATATAACCCAATACTTTGCCAAGCGCATACACCACACCGCTCAAGGCAAGCAAGGTAAGTAAAACAATCAGAATCGCCACAAACGGGCGAGTACGCATCAACTTCATGAAAGACATCCTTTCCGTGGTTGCTACGGGTTTTGTGCGGGCAAGCCAACGAGCGCGCAGATCGGCCGGGGGCACGGCTTCTGAGTCGATGTCCAGGGACAGTAAAGCGGACGCAGCTTGAAGCGCAGGGTCGTTACTGTTAAAGGTGCGGCGTTCCAGCAGTTGATCAAGGTCACGGTTGAAATTTTTCAGATTAGCGGTCATGATTTGCCTCCATCTGGGACGGTGACAATAAATTCCGCAGTTTCAGAAGCGAGCGATGCAGGATGACACCAACGTTGCTTTCCCCTAGACCGGTCAGTTTTGCGATCTCACGATTTGACAATTCGCCACTGAATTTGAGGGCCAGAATTTCACGGCTGCGCTTGTCGAGTGCTTGCAGGGCAAGCAGGACACGCTCCTTATCCTGCGTGTGGATGACAAGTTCCTCAAGCGGTGGGTCCTCCTGACCACTTAACTCGTCGTTGAGTGGCATGGTCTCTTTTTCAAGTTTCCAGTTGTTAATGGAAAGGTTGCGGGCAATGGCGAATAACCAGGTTTGGATCTGTGACTTGCGCGGATCGAATTGATCGAGATGTGCCAGAGCGCGCTCGAAGACCGAGGCAGCCAGATCGTTGGCGGTTTCCGCGTCCACGCCGCGATAGCGAAAGTAGCGAAAGACGGCGGGATAGTAACGATCGAAAGCTTGTTCGAGCAGATTGTGCGAGGCGGGCCTACGGCGGGAGGAAAGATTCAAAGTGCATCCTTGGATGGGTCTATGATGTTATACAACGAAAGGGCATTTGTATTACACGTGAAAACCCCTTGATCTCGAAATTCGGATCAGTATAATGGACCTATTCATTCGATTTGGCCACTTGGCCCGGAAGTTCAGAACAATAATGGTATTTAAATGACGCGCTTTCTCTTCACCACTTTGCCTACAAACGATCTCGGACTGCTAACAAGATCCCTGCCGATCGCCCGCGAACTCTCGGCGCATGGGCATGAGATACTTTTCTGCAGCCCCGCCAAAGCTCCCAGCCGGTTGATCGCCGAAGCCGGTTTTGAAAACCTCTTGCCCAGACATCCGCTCTATGATCTCATTTCCACAGATCAAAGCTTCAAGGGATTGGTTAAGTTCATTGCTTCAGGGAAGCACAAGCAGCGTTACGGCAATCTCTTCAACTTCCTGGGCAAACTGATTCCTGCGCTCCCCCTTAAATCGGCGCCCGATACTCACGAAACATGGAATATGGATCATGCCAGTGCACTGATGGGGATGCTGAACGAAGGGTTCGTGCGCGCCAACTGTGAAGCCTTGAAAGACATGATGACAGACTGCGGCGCGGATGTCATCGTGGACTTCTGGAATCCGATGGCAGTGATGGCTGCGCGCGCCCTCCGAAAACCACTGGTGACGGTGATCCAGGCGGACGCTCATCCGGAGAGCCAGGGGTTTATTTGGTGGAAGACGCCTCCTGCAAATATCCCTACACCTGTACCTGTCGTCAATAAAGTTCTCGCGGAGTATGGAGTTCCGCCGGTTCGCAAAATGGGAGAGTTATGTCTGGGTGACCTGACCCTGATTGTAGGCACACCCGAGACTGACCCTCTCCCCGAACATGTGAATGTCACCTATATCGGCCCGGCGCTGTGGCAAAAGGAAGGCACAGAACTTCCGGATTGGATCGAAAATCTGGACAAAGATAAACCTTTGATCTGGGTTTACTCTGGCAATCCGCGCTACTCATTCAACAAGGGCATGTTCGACTCAATGGTTGTTTTGTCGGCTTGTATCTCTGCACTTGCAAACGAAGATATGCAGGTCATCCTGACTACCGGACATCATTCCCTGCCAGATGAATTATTGCCATTGCCGGATAACTTCCGCTACGAATCCTATGTACCCGGGCTGGCAATGGCGGAACGCTGTGATCTGTTGATCCATCACGGCGGCTACGGCTCCTGCCAGACCGGTTTATACGCGGGCAAACCCTCGGTCATCCTCCCGACTTACTCAGAGCGCGAGAGCAATGCGCGGCGAATCGCTGCTTTGGGAGCGGGAGCGATCGTGCCAGTGGAGAATACCTCAGCCGGGAAACGAGTCAATGTGGAGGAATTGAAGGAAATCGTCAGGCATGTCCTTGCCACTCCAACCTTCGCAGAGAGTGCGAAGAAAATCAGTGAGAGAATGCGCTCCTATGGGGGCGCATCCCAGGCAGCCTCCCTGATCGAACAATTTACTCACACTGCCATTGATCCAGCACACAATTAAAAAGATAAACCATCGAACGGGACAACCGGACAGGCGGTTATTCATCCTGCTTATGTTATCCCTTCGCGCGGATCAATAACACAGGAACCTTGGAAGAGTGGACCACGCGCTCCGCGATGCTGCCAAGCAACCAGCGCGCCGGACCGGTGCGCCCATGCGTTGACATGGCGATGGCATCCACCTGCAACTCCTCTGCGACCTCGAGAATCGTCTCAGCCACAGATCCAAACCGCAGCAGGCTGGATGTTTTGAAGCCCGCAGCTTTGAGCCCATTTTCGATCCCGTCGATATACTTTTTACTACGCTCTTCCTGTTCCTGGATTGCGCTCTGGGCCAAGCCGGGATCAGAGAAGGCAAAATCCAGAGCGGGGTTGGCACTCACAGTCAAGAGGATCAACTCGGCACCTTCGGAATATGCGAGCGCCTTTGCATGCGGCAAAACCCCTTCGGCTACTTTCGAACCATCGAGAGGCACAAGGATTTTTCTGTACATGGTTATTCTCCAATTCTTTACTGTCCAAAGCGCAACCGCCTGATCAGGCGATCCGGGAACTTCGCTTGTTTCATCAGCTTTTGAGTCGCGGAAAAATCATACTGGACGCGGCGGTGGGTTATTGTCATCGCATCGAGGTCAATGAGGACATAGGAAGCGCGCGGGTCTTCATCGCGCGGTTGCCCTACACTGCCAGGGTTGATGAAAACCCGGTCGTAACTGATCAGCCGAAAGGGCAAATTGACCCGAACATCCTCTTCCAGGATTTTCAATCCCTCCCACGGCTTATGAAAAATGATCGGTATATGGGAATGACCGCATAGGCAAACAGGTGTTTCGATACGTTCAAAATTGTCTCTGGCTGTTTCCCTATCCACGATATATTCCCAGATCGGGTCACGCGGGCTGGCATGGACCAGGGTAATGCCGTGCCCTACGACAAGAGGCGTGGACGGCAGCGAAGCAAGCCAGTCATGATTGGAAGTGGTCAGCCAATGACGCGTCCAAAAGATCACATCCCGGGCATTTTGAGTAAACTCCCACAACGCTGTTTTACCGACAACCGCCAGATCGTGATTTCCCGCCAGGCAAATCAGGTCGAACTCACGCAGGCGGCTGATGCACTCGTTTGGCTCCGGCCCATAACCGACAACATCACCCAGGCACCAAACCTGATCGAAATGACCGGCATCCTTGATCACAGCCTCCAGCGCGGCGAGGTTGGCATGAATATCTGAGATCAGGAGAATATGCATATCCTTTGCCCAAAATATTATAGCGTATTTGATAGATCGAAGTTTCTTTGCATGAAATAAGCAGAGGAATATAATCGAAATATGGACAAATTCCTGGCACGCTTATACCAGGTCTTTCAAAAAAATAATACAAAGACAATCCCCGGGGTTGGAGCCATTGTCGATAAACGTTACCGACTGGATGCGGAAATCGGCCGGGGCGGAATGGGGATCGTGTACCGCGCCTACGATATCCCCAATCAGCGGGAGGTGGCGTTCAAAGTCATTAACTTCGGCCAGGCGAATGCCCTCACACGCCGGCAGTTTTTACAGGAGTCCGAGATCAGCGCGCGGCTCGCACATCCGCATATCGTCGCGGTGCATGAAACGGGGACGATCGATGCACAGGAATCGCTGCCGTTCATTGTAATGGAATGGATCCAGGGCACAAGCCTCGATCAGATCCGCGGGCTCACCTATGCCAGGATCGTGGAGATTGGAAAACAAATCTGTGAAGCACTGGAATATGCACACAATCAGGGCTTTGTATATCGTGATCTCAAACCAGCGAATGTGTTGCTCGAAAAATGTGGTTTTGAGCATTTCGTAAAATTGACGGATTTCGGCCTGGCGCGCCCACGCGGCATGGCATACCTGGATATGGAAAGCAATCTCGCCGGGTCGGTCTTCTATCTGGCCCCCGAACTGATCGCCGGGCAGCCAGCGGATGTCGGCTCCGATCTGTATGCGCTCGGGGTGACGCTGTACGAAATGATCACCGAACATGTCCCCTTTTCCAACTTCGATGAACAGTCCATTCTCGCGCAGCATCTGGAGGAAGCGGTTACACCACCCAGCCAGTCCCGGCCGGATGTGCCGCCTGCTCTGGAAGCAATCGTTCTGCGCCTGCTGGCGAAAAATCCAAATGATCGTTTTGCTTCCGCGCAGGAAGTCCATCAGGCGCTGGATCAGGTACCGATCGCGCTTGCACGCGGCGCGGCCCTCGGCAACTTGCCGCCTCTCCCTACGAACGTTGCTGGATGGGAAGACGAAATTACACAAGCTATCCAATTGCTGGAATCCCACCAACTGGTGACAATGCTGGGGGCGGACGCGTCGCTTGCGCTGGCCATCGGCGCACAGCTGGCCGATCAATTCGCGGACGGGGCCTGGTACGTGGACCTGCAGACTCTCGATGACCCCGGGCTTGTGCTGGAGACCGTTGTGTCGGTCCTGGGTGTATGCAAAAATCCGCAGCGGCCTCTGGCCGTAACGCTGGTTGAATATTTGCGTGAAAAAAATCTATTGTTTCTTCTTAACCATTGTGATCATCTTCAGGGCGCATGTGCACAGCTTGCCGAAACAATCCTGCATGCATGCCCGGATGTGCGCATACTGGCAACCAGTCACAAGTCATTGAATATTCCCGCTGAGAAGTGTATCTAGCCAAATAACCGGATGTAATCGTGCCGGTGATCGAGTTAACGCTGAAATAAGGACAATCGGGGAAAACAGTTTCTATGAACTCATTTTCATCCTGGAACATACCCAGGAAAGGAATCGTCTCCATGTCAAGACTACAAAGTCCAAAGGATTCCAAGATGAAAAATAAAATATTAACAATAACACTATTAATTACTGTCTCCTTTGCAGCCTGCACCCCACTGGCACAACCTGCCGCAACACAAGTGAACAAGCCGGACCCAACAACTGTCATCACTGGAGATGAAGAAGGCGAGATTAGAGAACTGGTAGAAAACTTTGGAAAGAGACTTCAAATGGTTTCGCTGCTGGCTCCAACCGCAGCCGAAGACTTGCAAAAGCAGTACGCTGAATTTGTATCTCCTGCACTGCTCGAAACATGGATAAACGACGTCTCAAACGCTCCCAGGCGGATGGTTTCCAGTCCCTGGCCCGATCGGATCGAAATAACCAATCTGGAAAAGGAAGCTGCTGACAGGTATGTGATCGATGGCTTTGTAGTCGAGGTGACAAGTACAGAAGTAAACAGTGATGAGGCTGCAAACAAGATACCTGTTCATATTGCAGTGGAGAGAAACCAGGAACACTGGCTTATCGCCGAATATGTAGAACAGCATTAGATAACAAAGTCTGCTTTTCCCCAATTGACTCCCAGCTTTACTGAAACAGGTCCGCCGCGCCGCGTTCGAGCACAAAGTGAGCAAGACGTTTTCCCAATTCGTTTGGCTCTTTGTCCACGGCGCTCAAACGGATGGCTCGTTTTCCATCTACTGAAACGACTCCACCTGTCAGGATAATTTGTCCATCGTTCTTCTGGGCAAAGGCACCCACAGGCAGCGAACACCCGCCTCCCAGTTCGGC
>DASTJG010000131.1:0-10685 GCA_035716785.1 Anaerolineales bacterium | reverse complement strand
CCGCGTCCACTCTACCCACGACAACAACGACTGGCTCGAGGAAGCCTTCCCCCAGCGCGTCTTCATCAACCCGATCGACGCGAAAGCGCGCGGCATCAAAGATGGCGATGAGGTCAAGGTCTATAACGGACGCGGGGCACTGATCCTGCCTTGTCGAGTCACACCGCGCATCCTCCCCGGTGTGGTGGACATCCCGCAGGGCGCGTGGTACGAACCGGACGAGAACGGCGTGGACCGCGGCGGCTGCGTCAACGTGCTGACATCCCATCACTGGACACCATTTGCGTTTGCCAATACTCAACAGACGATGATGGTGGAAGTAGAACGGACCATAGACAATGGACGACAGACCATCATACGTGGTCTGTCATTTATGGTTCATCGTCGGGGTGCCAAATGACCTACGCCTTCACCTTCGACGCGACCTTCTGCTCCGGCTGCAAAGCCTGCCAGGCCGCCTGCAAGGACAAGAATAACCTTCCTCTGGGAGTGCTCTGGCGGCGCGTGATCGAGGTCTCTGGTGGCACCTGGCAGCGAAATGGTGAGGCGTGGAATAACACGGTCTTTGCTTACAACCTGTCCATCGCCTGCAATCACTGCATTCATCCCAAGTGCGCGGGGATCTGTCCCACCGGCGCGTATGACATCCGTGAGGATGGCATTGTGCTGCTCGATACGACAAAATGCATAGGCTGTGGCTATTGTGCCTGGGGTTGTCCCTACGGCGCGCCGCAATACAATCCTGGAACTGGCACCATGAGCAAGTGTAATTTCTGTGTCGATAATATCGAACAGGGATTGCCTCCGGCCTGCGTGGCGGCCTGTCCCATGCGGGTGCTCGATTATCGACCAGCCGATTCAGAAATGCAGGAATTCAAATTATGGGACACTCCGTCGGAGACTCACCCCTATCCCCTCTCCCCTTCTTCGCACACACAGCCGCACCTTGCGATCAAATCTCATGCCGCGATGAATACGTCTGAAGAAAAGTTCGTCGCAAATTTTGAGGAAATTCAACCCCGCCGCCCGTCGATTTGGGAGGAGGCACCATTGATCCTGTTCACTCTTCTCACACAAATGGCCGTGGGCGGATTCTGGGCTATGCTTTGGACATCCCTTCTAGTCAGGAGGCTATCGTTTTTACTAGTTGGCTTATGTCTGGGAGCAGGCATGCTTGCCTCCCTGGCTCATCTCGGCAAGAAAAAAAATGCCTGGCGAGCCCTTGTCAATCTCAAGCGCTCATGGCTAAGCCGGGAAGTCCTGTTTACCGGTCTCTTTGGAGCAGGCTGGCTAGTCACAATATTGGAGCGTATGATTTGGCATCGCAACACAGTCGAATGGCTGGGGCTGACCGCGACCCTCGGCTTCGGATTGATTTACAGCATGGCGAAGGTCTATCGTCTGCCCGCCATCCCCGCCTGGAACACCTGGAAAACGAATGCCGTCTTTATGGTCAGCGCGCTGCTGCTCGGACAGTCGATGATGGCAATTCTATTGCCGTATGGATCAGACGTGACCGACATCTTCCTCTTGATCTTGCTGCTCGCGCAACTGGCACTGATACAGAAACCATTTTCCCGCTATCCGTTTCGTTCTATTCGTATTGGGTTGATCCTTATTGGAATGGCCTTGACTGTCATAAACTTCATCACAGGTGGCATGGTTCATTTCTGGTTGAGCATTTTGATCTTCCTGACGGTTGTAGTGGAAGAAGCAATTGGAAAATGGGATTTCTATCAGGCTGCACACGACTTGTTCCTATCACGGTGACATCTGACACTCAAACAACCGTGTCTTAGAACTTTCCGATGAATCGTCAAAATCTCCCAAGCCTTTTATGGCACAAAGCTGCCCGATTTCTTTTAATCGGGTTTCTCCTTTTTGCAGGCTGGCTCCTTTACATCTTCTGGGATTTGCCCTCCATCGACTCGCTCCCAGAAACATACATGACCCCCAGCGTCCGGATCACGGACCGGAACGGGCGTCTGTTGTACGAGATCCTCGCGGAAACGGGCGGACGAAATACTGTTTTAGCGGTTGAGAACCTCCCACAATGTTTGAAAGATGCCACCATCGCGGTCGAAGATCAATACTTCTACACCAATCCCGGCGTGGACATCACGGGCATCCTCCGCTCAGTGTGGATCAATCTGCGCGGCGGCGAGACTCTCGCGGGCGGAAGCACCATTACGCAGCAGGTGGCTCGCAATCTGTTCATGAGTCAGGAGGAACGGACAGAACACACCCTGAGGCGCAAGCTGCGCGAGGCGGTCCTTGCCTGGCAAATGACGCGGCAACTTTCCAAAGATGAGATCCTTGCCCTTTATCTCAACCAGATGAACTACGGCGGCATGGCCTACGGCGTGGAGGCCGCCTCCCAAACCTATTTCGGGAAACCCGCCAGCGAGTTGCTGTTGCCAGAATGTGCGCTGATCGCCGGGATGCCCCAGGCACCCGGAGCCTATAACCCATTCACGAATCCTGACCTGGCAAAGGAAAGACAGCGTGTCGTGCTGGGACTCATGCAGAAGCACGGTTATCTTACCGGGCAGGAACGTCTCAGCGCCGAAACAACTCCGTTGAGTTTCAATCCCGATCCCTATCCCATCGAAGCGCCGCACTTTGTCTGGGTCATCAAAGACCAGATCGACAAGTTGACATTTACAGGCGCGCTCAACTCCCGCCAGAGTCTGGTCGTGCGTACAACGCTCGATCTGGATGTCCAGCATTTGGCGGAAAACGTTCTGAAGCGCCGCATCACAGAGTTCAAAAATGAGGACACACCGATCAGTCACAATGTCAACAATGCCGCGCTGGTAGTGATTGATCCGCATAGCGGTGAAATCCTCGCTCTTATCGGCAGCGCGGATTATTTCAATGAGTCCATCGACGGCGCGCTGGACATGGCGACCTCGCCGCGCCAGACCGGTTCGGCATTCAAGCCGTTCATCTACGCCCTGGCACTCGACCCGACCCGACCCAACACCTGGACCGCCGCGACATCGATCCTCGATGTGTCCACCACGTTCATCACACATGACGGCACTCCCTACACGCCGGTCAATTATGACGGGAGCGAACATGGACCGGTCTCTGTACGCGCGTCGCTTGGGTCTTCGCTGAACATTCCTGCGGTGAAAACGCTGCAGGAGGTTGGCGTTGAGAACACGATTGATCTTGCGCGCCGGCTTGGCATCACTTCGTTGAGGGACCCGCAGCAATACGATCTGTCGCTGGCGCTCGGTGGTGGGGAGATCAGCTTGCTGCAACTCTCGACAGCATACGCGACGCTCGCGAACAGTGGATATTTCACCGGCAGCTATTCCATTCTGGATATTCGCGACGCGGATGGGAACCTGCTGTATACGCAGGAGAAAGATCCGCCGCTTCAAGTCTTTGACCCGCGCGTGGCCTGGCTCATCAGCGACATCCTCAGCGACGACTCGGCGCGCGCCACAGGATTCGGTCTCAGCAGCACCTTGAAGATCGATCGCGCTGCGGCAGTCAAGACAGGGACAACAACCAACTTTCACGACAACTGGACGATTGGCTACACTCCCGATCTCGTCGTCGGAGTCTGGGTGGGCAACAGCGGCTACGAAGCCATGCACAATGTGACGGGTCTCACCGGCGCGGCGCCCATCTGGCACGAGGTGATGCGCGGGCTTCTGCAGGGGCGCCCCGATCATCCCTTCCAACGGCCGGATGGATTGAGCCAGGCAGAAGTGTGTGACCTCTCAGGGCTTCTCCCCACCCCGGCCTGTTCACACTCTCGCACCGAGTGGTTCATCGCCGGCACGGAACCGACACAAACGGACAGCTTCCACCAACAGGTTTGGATCGACTCGTTAACGAATACGCTTGCAGATGATTCCACCCCAGGCGAACGGCGCAAACTGATCACTGTTTTGGATCTTCCGGTGGAAGCGCAGACCTGGGCACGCGCACAGGGATTGCCTCTGCTCACAGATTTTGCTTATGCACAGAATAGTATTTCCCAACAACCAGACCAGCTGATCCTGCTGTCCCCGCACCCCAACATGGTCTATCGCATCGACCCTAACTTCAACCCTGACTCGCAGCAATTGCAGATCGAAGTTGCAGCGGGAGGAGAGATTTCCCAGGTCACGATCTGGATGGATGGAAATCTGCTTGCTGCTTTGTCTTCCCCTCCCTATCAGGCCTGGTGGAGTCTATCCGCGGGCGAGCATCATTTCTGGGCAGAGGGTGTCAATGCAAGCGGAGAGACCATCAAAAGCGAAGTGGTCACAGTTACAGTGTTGGACGAGTAAAGGTACTCAAAAGTTTTTGCGCGTAATTCGAAGCACATAAGGATTGAGGATAGACAACCTTTGAAAATACAGCGCACAACTCCGTCGGGAGACTGGTGATGTTGTTATCGCTCAAAAAAATTTCGCTCAGGTTGGTCAACCCGCGGAATTCGAGCGGGACATCACTCAGATTGTTGCCATCCAAATAAAGCAGGACCAGGCCGTTGATCTTGCCAATTTCAGGCGGCACGCTCGTCAGATCATTGTTGGATACGACCAGATAATCCAACTCTGTCAGATTGCCAATTTCCGACGGCAGGCTGCTCAAGTGATTGTTCTCTACATAAAGCTCGGTCAACTTTTTTAGATCGCCGATTTCAGCAGGCAGGCTCACCAGCTCGTTATTAGATAAATAGAGATGAATCAGGTTTGTCCAGTTACCAATTTCCGCAGGCAAACTGGTTAAATCATTTTCTGATGCAAAGAGTTCGGTCAAGTTGGTCAACGCACCAATTTCGGGCGGCAGACTCCTCAGCTTGTTGCCACTGATGCCAAGACCGGTTAGCTTCGTCAGCTTGCCAATCTCAGGTGGCAGGCTGCTTAAATTATTTCGATCCAAACTGAGTCCCTCTAATTTAGTCAAATTTCCAATCCAGGGCGGCACACTGCTCAAGTTGTTTTCTGAAAGGCCGAGTCCCGTCAGATGGGCCAGATTGCTGATTAGCGGAAAGTTATCTAAATCATTATCAGCCAGAGAGAGACTCGTCAGGATTACCAGATTATTAATTTCGGGCGGCAAGCTGCGAAGGTTATTGAACCCCAAATGCAGTTCGGTCAGCTTGGTTAACTTGCCAATTTCAGGCGACACAGTACTCAGATTATTATTAGCTAAATTAAGTTTGTTCAACTCAGTTAAGGCGCTAATTTCAGCAGGGACCTCCCCTGGACCATTCCATTGGTTCATGCCGCCAAGAGAAATCTCAATCACATGACCATTTTTACAAACAATCCCTCCCCAGGAACAGGGAGTATTCGTTGTTAACCATAGCTCCCTATCAAGCCACTCCTCATAATTTGTATTCCAGTTTTCACCGTTTGTGTGAAGGTAAAGCGCGACCAGGGCTTTGCATTCCTCAGCCGGGATTTCAGAAACAGAATCACATACAAGAGAAGGATTCTCTTTAGGAATTGGCGTGATCGTTTCTGCAGATACTGGGATGGATATGTTTTCTGTTGGTTGGTCCATTGGTTTAGTCGATGTACAAGATCCCGTAGCAACGGAAAAAATTATCAACAGAGAAAAGAGGATACGTTTCATAAAACATCCTTTACGAGCCGGATGCCTCCGCCAACTGCTGCAAGGCTTGGGTCATGTTGATGCGCCTGTGTTGAGAAAATCCAGTTTATCAAACACAGCAACAGCACGCACAGGCGAGCCGGTACCTCCACGGATCTTGAGCGGGAGTCCAATAAAACGGAAGCGCCCGCGGCTGATCAGTTGATGCAGATTGATCATGTTTTCGTAATGCGTAAAACCCAACTCGCCACAGATGTGATGGACTTCCCTGTTGGAAACGTGCAGCACCCCGGGCGCCATTGTCTCGACGCCAAACGCCGCGATCCTGCGCTGACCCAGCCAGCGCGCCGCGTCTGCACTAATGCCAGGACCATTTTGCCAGTCATCGGTCCCAAATGCGCGGCGATAGTGATCCGTGTATAGCAGGACCGTATCGCCCGGCTTGATCTCAAGACGTGCCTCGGCGAGAGAACGTTCCAAATCGGACGGCTCGATCAACTCCCGCAAACCTTTGTGAGACAAATCCACACAGATGCCCTCGGTATAGAACATCGTCAGGGGCATCGTGTCGATGGATTGTCTCCGGTACTGGCGCGCCATGTGATTGATGGCATCGACGTGTGTGCCGGTATGCTCGCCCAATTCCATCCGGTTCACAGCCGGAGAAACAATATCACTATCAGCGATCTTATCCCATTGTTCATGAGATACGTGCATGGTGATATTCACTTCCGGGAGCCCCGGAAAGACCGGCATACCCGCGAAGATTTCCTGGCTCAGATCGATGATTTCAGGCATGTCTTCTCCCTCTAAAATTATTTACTTTACTTGTTTTGATCCATGGATTGAAACAGCGTAATTTGCATCCCATCGGGGTCCTGAAGCCGCACGTTGCGATCGCCCCAAGGAGTTGTGACCGGCGGATGGACCAGGGTCGCGCCGTTGGCAAGCAACCGCTCCAGCGCCGCTTCCAGATCGGGCACCTGGAGCGCAAAGCGGACCTGCCCGCTGACGCGCTTCCCGGCTTCGAGTTGATCGATCACCTCGGCCTGTTTTTCATCGAAAAGCTCCAGCGTGGCATGCCGCATATCGAGCATGAGCGCCCGGCCGCCATCGTTATTCCAGATGGCGGCAGGCTCGAGACCAAGTCCATCACAATAAAATTTCACCAGGCGCTCATAATCATGGGTTGTAAGCGCTACGCGCAATTCAAGGATAGGATCTCTTGAAGTAGACATCTTGGAAGTAAGCCTTTCATCTTATATCGATCACATAGGATGTAATTTCTTTTACGGCAGTGCCTTTTGCTCCATTGAACTCGTACACATCGCAAAAAGCACGTGTTTTTCCATCCTCTAATATGACTGTGCCGTCCACCGCCCCCGCTTTACCATGTGTAGTGATATGACGAATGCTCAATTCTGCTACCTTCTCATTCTTCATCCGCTCCAGTGCTTCGCCCAAATTATCTTTTCCTTCAACCAACTGACCGCCGACGATATTCCAGCAGATATCATCGGTCACGTTACCAAGGATAAATTTGGCATCGCGTTTAGCAAAGGCAGCTGTTAGTTTTTCGATGAATATATTTTTGGGAGAATTGCCACAGTCTTCACTCACAATAATTCTTGTCATAGGTTGTACTCCTAAAGTTTGCTACCCAGGAATCATAACATTAATGCAGCTCACTATTTGCTCAGGTTGGCAACACGGTTCTGACAATAAAGGATTTCAGATCGTGCTGATGTTACTTATTTGTCTGCAAGTTTTCGGGATGTACATAGGAGGTGTATTGGTCACAAAGATAATCCCACTGTACATCTGCATCCAGGGATAAGGTGGCCAGTATATCCAATAAGATATGTTCGTCCTCGCTCAGGTTTGACACCAGCCTGGAGAACAACCTGGGCGCCTTCGCCTGTTTTAACATCCAGTCATAATTCAGCAGCTCATTCTTCATAAGTGCGTTGAGATCGTTCAAAAGCCGGTACTTAATCCCATCCAGTCCGCTGCGATAATCCGGCAGGACCTGGTCGCGCTCCAGCGCCCCTTGCTGCGCGTCCAGCCAGACTTTCCCGGCCGGAAGGAACATTCCCTTTGCAAGCCGGAACTTGATTTGCTCCGGATCAATAGAATCCCAGCGCTGTTTGCTTTCGTTATAAACCTCGCAGATCCAGTGCGGCGTCAGCTTTCCGGGCACAAGGTAGGTTGCATACCCACAGCGCGCTCGAACCGCCTTACCTTTCAATCGCAGGATGGTCACAAAGAGCACGGCGTGATGGTCACAGCTCAAGATCCCGCGCTGGGATGGTTCCGATTGAAGGTCAATGGTGTTGAGGCTCAAAAGCGCGTGGACCTGCGGATTCGCCAGAATGTGATCGATCGAGCGATGATCGACACCGCTGCGTAGCGCCTTTTTATAGTTAAAGCGCACATTACTACTTTTTGCATCCAGCGGATGGATCAGCAACATTTTTATGAACCTGACGGTCTGCTCATTATCATCAGGCAAGGACTGCAGAAGTTTGCGAAACTCCCTGGGATTGGTGTAGGGTCCCGATGTTCGATAGAAGTCTGGCGTATTTTTCATAGCATAACTTATTCGGTTCTCACTTCGTCGGCTATCTGATGATCAACTCTGTCTCCATCGACCGGCAGGATTTTTCACTGCTCCGGCACATAAAGAAATGAGCCTGGAAATGTTGGTTTGCTAACAAACACCCTGTCGGGGCCGCATCCGCTCCACCTGCCAGCTACAACAGCGACATCGTTGTGTGCTGCAATGCGTCCACTATTTTGCTGATGAATCCATCAGTTATGCAAGGCTTTTACGTAATTGTCTTGCGCGTCTCCATTTTTGCTTTCATTGAGAAGGGAACTCAGTTCTCCCATATGATAAAGAGTGTGCCGCAGCAGGAACAGGACCACCCCCAGTTTTGTTTTTCCCGCCCACGGAAAGGATTTATTTTCGGCATGGAGATCCATTTCGCACAACCACTCTGCCGTTTTTGCTTTAAATTCACGTATACATGCCAGGATATCACTTTGAGATGGGAGTTCTTCTTCTTTGGCAACTTCCCACTTGTTCTCAAAGGACTTTCCCGATACAAACAGAACAGTAGATGGGTATTCAATGTAATACTTGACACCCTGCAATACGTGAAATGCCAGGCGTGCGGGAGTAATCACTCCGCGCCCCGTGCACATCCACGCCTCCTGATCAAAATCCTTGACAATCCCCTCGAAAACTTTCCAGGTATGTGCGTACTGGTTAATAAATTCGTTTTTCATTGTGTTCTCCGATGATATTGCAGAATTACATGGCCGTATGATACCGAAAGCTGCCCGGCGGTTATACGCGCTATTCAGGCAAGGAACGGCTGTTTGTACTCGAGAAGCGGTTCGTGATTCCAAACTTGCGCCTCGATGTAATTGGGCATGGAACCGGGCAAATTGGTTCCCCACTTCTCCCCAGGTAATCCATTCGTTGCGACAATCGAGCGAATCTCAGACAGGGTAAAAACCTTCCCGTAGTAGTCAGGCAGATAATAGGCAGATTCTTTTTCATTTGCCAGCAGAAACGAGACCATGCTATCGGGGTACGTAAAACTTACATCACATTCCTCGAACCACGAAAGCGGCACTTCGATCTCGGTTGTCGTGGCGAGCGTCACAGCATCGAGACAATCCAGCATCCATCTGGTCCGCCCGAATGCCATGTAGATTGGATGAGGCTCTCGGGGCATGCCTCCTTTCGCAATGAATGCCTGTCGAACATACTGTTCGATCTGTTTCCGCAACCGCAAATACCCGGCAGGGTCTTCGAATCTTTCCCAGAAAATGGACCCAGCCCTGTACAAGCTTTGCATGATCCGGATTGCATCCTCCTCTGGCAGGGTGGACAAGGTTCGAAACGGTTCTGTGCCGCTTTTATATAGATAGACCAGATAATCAATCATGATGAGCGCCTCGTCAAATGATTCCTCTTTGACACAATCACTCTTCATAATACACGTACGTGTGCCGCTTGTAGATTTTGCGGTCCTTCACCTCGAAAATCGCGACGCCTTTTCTGATCACCCTTTTAACGCCGTTTTCCAGGACAAACCATTCCAGAAATGCCGAGATGACATCATCGCGCGTAATTGCCTCTTTTACGTCAACACCGATCGTGGGTTGGCGCTTGAACAATTCCGTCAGGTATTCTTTCCCGTTCTTTATATGATCGACATTGGGATCGCCGATATCGTCGTCGAAATAGTCTTTATCCAGATAAACATCCAGGGCGTTTACATTTCGTTTGCCGAACAGTTCGTCAAAGTACGCTCGAATGAACTCGAGGCTTTCCTGATTGTTCATTGTTCTCCTCCTACCGTTACTGGTCCGTCCTGGCAAGTTCGGCTATGTAAGGCAATGTTCTGTAGTAATTGTCGTAATCCAACCCATAACCCACCACCCAGACATCGGGGATCTCAAAACCGATGTAATCAATTGGCATATCGAAGTTGACATTCGCACGTTTTTTGCGTACCAGCACACAGGTGCGTAGGGAGGCAGGCTGGCGCTCCAGCAGTGTACGGCACAGGTGATTGAGAGTGTGACCACTGTCAATAATATCCTCGACGATCAATATGTGCTGATCTTTGATCAATTCCCTGGAGTCCATCAGGATACGCACTTCCCCCGCGGATTTATCTTTCGTATAACTCGTTAACGCCATAAAATCGACAACATGAGTCGTCTGTAGCTGTCGCGTCAAATCGGCTATAAAGATAAATGCCCCCCGCAAAATTCCCAGGACCAGGAGTTGGTTTACCGTGTGGTAATTGTCATCGATCTGCCGGGCTAGTTCAGCGACACGTCTGGTAATATCTTCGGAGGAAAGCAGGGTTTTGGAAATGCCGGGCAAGGGTTTATTCATAGTTATTCACCATTTGAAATTTATGATCGGTGCACCATTGGTATGCAACAGCGCATCCGGGCGGGCCAACCGCTATCACCTTATTTTAGCGGCATTCCCGATAAGATCGCGATCTTATCGTAATTACAGGCGCTGCAATCCTCTGCACACAGGGGGATGGACGTGGCGCGGTCATCCGACAGGCATCATTTCCCGT
>DASTJG010000130.1:0-2275 GCA_035716785.1 Anaerolineales bacterium | reverse complement strand
TGATGGCTCAGGAAGGCATAATGCTCGCGCGTCAGACAAAATGTGTTCTTGAGTTCACCGCCCACTGCCAGCGACGGAATCGAATCAAAAGGCAGGGTTACAGGATATGGCGCGTAGGCGCGTGAACGACGAAGATAGATCACGGACGACGGACCATGGACGCTATGGTCTGTGGTCCATGGTCCATCGTCAACTCTTACAACCGAATCATCACAGCGAATATGGATATCGCGATTGTGGATCAGGAACGCGTCCGCAAGAGGCGCCAGTCGTTCCTGGGCATCGAGGTTATCGGTGGCGATCGGTTCTTCGCTGAAGTTGCCGCTCGTCATGACCAGCACAGGCGGGACCGGCTCGCGCATCAGGAGCGGGTCTGATTGATTCAATAGCAAATGATGCAGAGGCGTGTAGGGCAGCATCCCACCCAGTGTGTCCATGTTCGGCGCCACAGATGCAGCAATGTTGCTCCCAATTCTGCGGCGGAGTAGCACGATCGGCTTCTCATGCCCGTTCAACAATCTCATTTCTACTTGGTTCGTGATGCAATATTGATCGACTGTGGTCAGGTCCGCGAACATCAGGGCAAACGGTTTGCCGGCCCTGCCTTTTCGCTGCCGCAACTCTGCAACCGCTTCTTCATTCGTGGCATCACACGCCAGATGGAATCCACCCAATCCTTTGATCGCGATGATCCTGCCCTCGTGTAGAAGTTTACGCGCCCGAAGCACTGCTGGCCATCTCAAATCAATATTTACAACAGAAGATAAATTTTGAGAAACCTTTCGCAATTGAACAAACGGCCCGCAATTCGGACAGGCGACCGGCTGCGCGTGGAAGCGCCGATTGGTTGGGTCTTCATACTCGGCGCGGCAGGCATCGCACATCGGGAAGTCTGCCATCGTCGTCGCCGGTCGGTCATAAGGCAGATCTTTGATAATCGTAAAACGTGGTCCGCAGTTCGTGCAATTGATGAAGGGATACAGGTAGCGGCGGTCGTTCGGATCGAACAGTTCGCGTTCGCAATCGAGACACAGGGCGACATCCGGCGAGACGGGCTGGAACGCGCCTTCGACTGTTTCCGATTCGCGGATCTGGAAATCGGTAAAACCGTCCTCCGCTTCCTCCCAGGCCGAGACCTGATCGATGCGGGCGAGAGGCGGCGCGTCTGCCGAGAGCGACTCGACGAACGCGTTGACCCGCGCCTCGTCGCCCTGCACAACGATATCCACACCCGCTGAGGTGTTGCAGACCCAGCCGCGCAGATCGAGCCGGTTCGCCAGTCCATAGACAAACGGACGGAACCCGACTCCCTGTACGACACCGGTCACATGGATATGCTTCGCCATTCGCAGCCTTACTTCTTACCTGATTTCACCTGCTCCACGAGCCAGTCGGTCCAGGCCTGCATGCCTTCGCCAGTCTTGCTCGAGACAGCAAAGCTGACCACGCCCGGGTTCAAAATTTCCACGCCGCGTTTGAAGTAGTCCATGTTGAATGGCACGTATGGCAGCAGATCGATCTTGTTGATGATGAGCACCTGCACGCCGCGATACATGCCGGGATATTTATAGGGCTTGTCATCGCCTTCCGGGATGGAGGCGATCAGCACGTTCAGGTGCGTGCCGATCTGAAAGTTCGCCGGGCAGACGAGATTGCCGACATTCTCCACGAGGACCAGATCGATGTCATTCAATGGAAGAGTCGGCAGCGCATCTGCCAGCATCGCAGCGTCAAGGTGACATTCACCGCCGGTGTTGATCTGCACGGCCGGCATGCCCGCCGCCGCTGCTTTCTCCGCGTCGATAGAGGTCGCCAGGTCGCCTTCAACCACGCCCAGCTTCAAACGTCCATGCAGGGATTCGAGGGTCTTGAGGATCAGGCTGGTCTTGCCCGCGCCAGGCGATGCCATGATATTGATGGAATATGTGCTTGAGCCATCGAGCAGGGCGCGGTTACGTTCCGCCATGCGATCGTTGGCGGACAAAATATTTTCTACAACCGGAATACGTGTGGTCATTAATTCTCCAAAAATATCCTCTGCATCATACAGGGAATGTAATCATTCTACATCTATACTATCCACCCGAAACTCCTCGCCTTTCGTGATCCTCACCTGTGCACTGGAACAGGCTGGGCACGTGAAGGTTTCGCCATCTGGCCGGAAAGTATGTCCGCAGGCGCCGCAGGTCATTTCGCCGGGGAGGCGGTTGAAATGCAGCACGGCTCCCTGCGCGATCGTCCCTTCGGCGACGATGTCCCAATAGAACTGGACCGA
>DASTJG010000129.1:0-11675 GCA_035716785.1 Anaerolineales bacterium | reverse complement strand
CGACCAGGGTCAAAACTCCAAGCCCGAGGGAATATGTGGCTTTGATACTTTTGAGGTTGACCTTCACCGGATGAAGGTGAAAGAAAACGTTGGTGGTCATCACCAGTGAACGATCCAGAGGATTGTCCGGCCAGCCGTGGCGGAAGAAGGACCGCCACACGCGTGATTTGGTTATGGAATGTAGAATAGACATAACGACTCCTGATCACTTTCCACTATAAGTAAGCGTTTCCTTGAAACGGAAGGCTTCCATCGTAATTGCGTCGGTCGGGCAGCGTTCGGCACAGAGCGCGCAGCGCGTGCACGCCGTATCATCTTTGAGCATGGCGGCAATCGCGCCATTTGCACGTGCGGCTTCCAGCACTTGTGTGACTGTCTCATCGCCAGTCACACTGTCGATGGATACGATCTTGAGACAGTTCCACGGACAAACATCCACGCAGCCGTTGCAGAGCACACATTTGGAGCTATCGAATACGGTGTTGACACTGCACTCGAGGCAGCGCAAGCCCTGCCCGGAGGCCTGTTCCAGGGAATACCCCTGCTCCACGATGGATAGACCTGTTCGCCGTTCCACGGGCAGGCCGGGAATTTTCTCGCGCTCAAGTTTAGTCCACCCGGTAGGCATTGCATGTGTTGGCAGATCCGTCCACTGGGTTGTGACAGAACGCTGGAGCGAACGGCCCTGGATCTTCTCATCGATCCCCAGGGCGGCCAGGTGACCGTCACGCACGGCATGGATGATCAGGCGCGGGCCATAGGCCACATCGCCGCCGGCAAACACATCGGGAGCGCTGGTCTGTCCTGTTTCGGGGTTGATCTCCACCAGGCCCCGCGGCGACACGCGGATATCCTTCGCGCCGCCAAGCGCGTTGAGATCAGCGGACTGACCGATCGCCAGGATCACAGTGTCGCACTCCATAATGTATTCCGTCTTTGGTTTGAACTTTGGATTGAAGCGCCGGTTCTCGTCGAAAACCGATTCGACCTCGATCACTTCCAGGCCGGTCACTTTGCCGTTCTGACCGAGGATGCGATTCGGTCCCAGCCGGGGATGGAGCGTGATCCCCTCCTCCAGGGCTTCCTCGATCTCGAATTTAGAGGCAGGTAGTTCCTCCCACGATTCGAGCGAGATCATTTTTACGTTGGCCACGGCCAGGCGCAAAGCCGTGCGCGCCACATCCAGAGCCTCATGGACCGCGTCCGATTCTTCATCGCTTCTTTGTTCCGTTTCACGCAGGGCGGTCTTTTGTTCGGCAGTTGCCTGTCCCAGGCGCAGGGCAGTGCGGGCAGCGTCCATGGCCACATCACCGCCGCCGACCACAATGACGCGTTTCCCCAGCGTCACTTTATAACCGAGGTTGTAGTTGAGCAGGAGATCGATGGCAGTGATGACACCATCCAGGCTGGCACCTTCGATATTCAGGTGGCGGCCGGACATGAGTCCCATGCCGAGGAAAACGGCATCATACTCACGGCGCAGATCAGCGAGGCTGATATCCCTGCCGACGCGCATATCAAAATGGATCGTGACCCCCAGGTCGAGAATACCCTGGATCTCCGCATCCATGACCTGTTGGTCAATACGATAGATCGGAACGCCGTAGCGCATCATCCCGCCAGTCTTGGGACCACCCTCATAGATGACCACCTGATGACCAAGCAATGCGAGATCGTGGGCAACCGTAAGTCCCGAAGGACCCGCGCCAATGATGGCGACCTTGCCCCCCTGGTGTCCCGACTCGGCGGCCAGCGCTTTGAGATTTTCGCGCGACCAGGCGGCAGCGGAATAATCTGCACTTGCCCCCGACCCAGGAAGCGTCATTTCCCCTTTCGCTTCAGCATAAGGTGTTGCAGCGCGGACCGGTTCGGGCAAAACCTCGCTACTCTCTATGCCGGAGACACCGGGCAAATGTCCGGCAGTCTCCGGTCCATAACGCTCTGTCAGCACGCGTTTCAAAGAGCGGATGGCAACCGACTCAAACTCCGGGCCGACCGAGCCCCTCCGGCAGGCGATTTCACAGGGTGCGCCGCAGATGCGTCCGCAGATGGTCGAAAGCGGGTTGGGGTCGTGCGCGATCTGATACCCCTTCTCCAACTCGCCCCGCGCGACCGCCGTCACGTAGGCGCGGGCATCGGTTTGTACCGGGCATGCAGACTGGCATTTCACCATTTTGCGGTAATAGTCCGTGTCGGGGACGACAGCGTGATAGCGGCCTTTTGTCATAATGTATGTCCTTTGCAGCGAGCAATTCTGGACTTATTTTTCAGAGAGTATGTAGGCTACTAGATCGGCGAGTTGCTGCTCGCTCAAATCCTTCCCCCACTCCTGGTACATGTCGCCTTCCTTGTAGTTCTCGACCACATAAGCATTGGGGGTCACGATGGACTCGCGGATATATTCTTCAGCAGTCAAACCCGGAACGCGCGTCTCAGCACGTGTGCCGGTACCAGCAGTGTAAGGAGCCTTATCATTCGCCCCGGCTGCCTCATTGTAATTATGGCAAGTGACGCAGCCTTCTGCAGATTTCGGTCCGAGTGTCGATGACTCATAGAGCTTCTTGCCTTGCGCGGCATCACCAACCACAGGGCCTTCCGGTTTTTTGGCGCACGCCGCCAGCAGGACGGAGGCAACCACTACAAGAACCATTAAGGTTGAAAAGAATTTACGCATTCTGAATCTCCTAGTATTTAAAAATATTCGATGCCCGGTCCTCTCCCAAATCAATCCGATCCGGGAGAGGACCAGGCGAAGTAGAGGATTTACCAGACCTGGAATCCCGGTGATAAGAATCCTGCCTTGCTGAAAAGCTGGATCAATACAGGGGCGTACGCAATGATGATCAGGACCGCGGTGGCGACAAGCCACGGCTGCCAGTTGTTCAACCAGCCGGGCGCAACTTCCTGTTGGATGGCTTCCGCGACAGGCATCTCGACCTGCGCCGTTTCCTTCACAGCGAAGGCCGTCATGATCATCTGCGCGAAGAACAGGATGCCGGACACGAACAGGATCAAGCCACCGACACCTACGAAGATGGTCGGGACCACCCAGTCACCCGAACCGTAGTTGCCGAGGGCAACGCCGATCATGGTGCGGCGGGGAGCGCCAAGCAAACCGATCCAGTGCAGACCACGCGAGAAGATCATCATGCCAACAAACCATGACCAGGCCTGTGTGAGAGCAACCTTCTTGCTCCACAAAGCCTTACTGGTCAGATGAGGCACCAGCCAATACAGAATGCCCATGAACGTCAGGGTGACGCCGGTGCCGACTGTCAAATGAAAGTGACCGGGGACCCAGGCGGTGTTATGAACAACGAGGTTGACGTTATAGGAGGCATTGACCAGGCCGCTGATGCCTCCCAATGAGAAGGTGATCATCGCCAGGGCCTGGGTAGCGAAGGAAGGTTCACCCCAGGGCAAGGTGCTCAGCCAGCCGAAGAGTCCTTTGCCGCCGCGTACTCGACCGCCATACTCCATCGAAGCGATCACATTGAAGGCAGTCAACAGGCTCGGGAAGAACACAGCATATGTCAACACGGCATGGGCGAATTTCCACCCCGCGTGAACACCAGGATCCATATACTGATGGTGGAGTCCCAGGGGAGTGGAAAGCAACAGGAACAGCCAGAACGAGAATCGCGCCAGCGGATCACTGAACAGCTTGCCTCCCGCCTGCTTGGGCATCATGCCGTACCAGGAGACATACGCCGGCAACAGCCAGAAGTAAACCAGCGGGTGGCCGGTAAACCAAAACAATGTGCGGGCGATCTGCGAATCCATGCCATAGAGGCCGAACGTCCACGGCAGGATCAACCCCAGGATCTCAGATGCAATACCCAGAGTGCAGATCTGCCAGAGCACCACGGTGATCAACGCTCCAAATGCCATCAATGGCGTCTGTTGTCCTTTGTTCTGTTTGCGCCAGGCCAGGTAGGTGGCAATCATGCTCCAGCCGCAGACCCAGCTGCCAACCACGAACAGGGTCAAGCCAAGGTAGTAATACCAGGGCGCCTGCAGGGGCGGATAGAATGTGTACAGCACACTTGCCTGATTGAGCAGCAACGGGACAGCCGCCATCACCAACCCGATCACCATGATGAAGAACCCGGCCCAGCTCAAGCCCGGTTTGGAAAGCGGGAAGTTCAGGGTCTTGACCAGGGCGTACATCAGGAAACCGGTGATGAAGAACGTGGTCCAGACCAACGCGTTCAGGACGCCATGCAGGGTGAGTCCCTGGTAATAGGACTGAAGACCAACTGCCTGCAGCGCCGGGTACACGTTAAGGCCCATGTGTTCCAGCGCCTGCAGCGGACCAAACAAACTTCCAATGGCCAACGCTACGAGGGCAAGAACGACATGCCAGCCAACGATTTTCTTTTCAGTAGCGAACATATTTCTTTCCCTTTCTTATCCTTCCTCGAGGTAAGGATTTAGAATAAAGTTACAAGATAGATAGCCACCAACACGAACCCAAGGTACATGTTTGAGACAGTGAATAATTTGAGAGCCTGTTTGCGATCAGGAGTTTGGATCAATCGCAGAGAATGCCACCCCAGCCACAGGGTAGCTGGAGCCGCAAAGATGAGGTAATACCAGCCAAGGGATGGATGAAGCCCCATCAGCAGGGCGATCAAAGCGACCAGCGCGTTGTGGAACGCGATCCACAATGCGGAAGCGCGCGCGCTCACCACCACCGGAAGCATGGGTACGCCGGCCCGGGCGTAATCTCCCCGATAGGCCAGGGCCAGGCTCCAGAAGTGGATGGGGGTCCAGAAGAAGACCAGCAAGGCCAATGCCAGTACAGCAGGGTCCATCCAGTTTCCGGCAGCTGCTCCCCCGCTTAGAACTGCACAACTACCCGCGGCGCCGCCAATGATGATGTTCAGCCATGTCCGAGCTTTAAGCCAAAGCGTGTAGATCCAAATGTAGACCGCGGCTCCGGCGGACAGGAAAAATGCGAGAGGCATACTGTATGGCAGGGCGATCATCACTGCCAGGATCACCAGCACAACACTGACTTCGAGCGCGGTCTCAGGGCGGGCGAACATACCAACCGCTAGCGGTCGTTGGCATGTCCGCGTCATACGCCCATCGCGATCCCGCTCGATGTATTGATTGATGGCTGAGGCGCCGGCAGAAGAGAGTGTTCCGGTCAGGAAAAGGACGAAGATCTGGCCGGGCGTCAGGCTGCCGTGTGAAGCAAGCAAGGCTCCTCCCAAAGAAGCCAGAAGCAGCAGGACCACCACGCGCAGTTTGAACAGCACCACCAGCCGGCTGAGGAACTCGCCGGAAAAAATTCTGGCCCTTTCCAATCTCAAAGCGGCGTCGCCGGATTCTCTCATCTTTACATCCATGCTGAGGCTCCTCTCGATCCAGGTGTATGGCTATTTCACAATGATCTTGCCGAACATATTTTGATGACCAACACCACAGTACTCACCGCAGATGTATGGATACTCACCCGCCTCTTTGAAGGTGTAGGTTGCCTTGGCGATCTGCCCGGGCAGAACCTGCAAGTTGATGTTGGTGCCCTGAATGCGGAAGCCGTGTTGAACATCGGCGCTGGTCACATAGAAAGTCACTGTGGAACCAGCGGGAATGGTCATTTCGCCTGGATAAAATTTCCACGGGCTGGCCTGACCTAAAACATAGGCTTCATACTTTCCCGGGGCCAACTCATGCAAACCAAGGTTCGCGTCCGTAAAATCGCCAGCATCCTTGACGGTCTTCGGATCGACCTGCGCCCAGGGTTGAGGAACCTGAAAGCCGTTGGAAAACGCAGACAACCCAATCAGGGTAGTAAGCACTGCCAGCATGACAATGCTCAGGACAATCCACCATTTTTCGTACGTGTGAATATGGATCATTGGGTCACTCCTCTTGCAATCAGGATCTGGTACACCCAGCTCCATAGAACGATGATCGTCACCATGTAGACCAGGGTGATAACCAGGGTGCCCTTGGGATTTTCCATTTCCGGATCTCCTTTTTGGGCAGAATCAATTTTGGTGTTTTTACTCATGTAGCATCCTCCGAAATTTCAGACTTGCATTGCCTAATGACATTTGAGTTGTGAATGATTTTTCTTTGAAACAATCCTCATAGGCATTCTCCTCGGCTTTCTTGTTACTGTGCTTTGATCTCAACCTCAAGCACGACTTCACCTGATTTTTCGAACTGGAGCGCGACATTAATTTTGGTACCTGGCACCAGTGGTTCCACCAGGTCGATCAACATAATATGGTTCCCGCCCGGCTCAAGTTTGACTGCTTCGCCCGCAGGAATCTCAAGCCCGCCTTCCAGTGGACGCATACCCATCACGCCGTTTTCATCCATGTAGGACTCATGGAGTTCAACAGTTTTTGCGGCTGTGGTGGAAGCACTGATCAGCCGGTCGGGCTCATTCCCCTTATTTTTGATCGTCACGTACACAGCACCCGCCATCGCCATCTTCGGCGAGGGACGCCCCCAGGCGCCACTGGTGACAATCTGGGGGCCCTTGCTGGCCGGTTGGCATGCGGACAAAATGATTGTGGCAATAATCAAGACCAACATAAAAGATCTAAAACGAACATACATGTAATTCTCCTTGAATTAGATTTATCTCAGATGAAGTAGTTCAACAAAATTAGCGGCTTAGCAAATATTCCAAATCAGCTGTAATATCCTGGGCTCCTATGCCAAAGGGAAACACAACCCGTAAAAATCCATCCCGGTCTATCGCCATAACGGTGGCGGTATGATCGACCAAATAACCGAGGGCCGAATCACCCTCCTGCTTTTCATAAAAAATTCCATAATAGGTAGCCACTTCAGCGATCTGTTCCGGCGTCCCGGTCAGACCGATGAAACTGGAGTCGAAATGACTCATGTAATCGGCCATGACCTGCTGGGTATCCCGTTCCGGATCGACCGTGATCATCAGCACTTGAACATCTTCCGCGCGTCTACCCAGTGCCTCGCGCGCCACATGTAGATCGGCTAATGTTGTCGGGCAAACATCCGGGCAGGTTGTGTAACCGAAGTAAAGCAAAACGATCTTTCCCTCGAAATCTCCCAGAGAAACAGGCTGGCCGTTTTGCCCGGTAAGAGTAAAGTCCGTGGCCGGCATCGGCGACTGCATGACCATGCCGTGGAAGCTATAGGGACGAATCCTGCTCCACAGCAGGAAAATGATCACGATGGCCAGAGCCAGCCCGATCAATGATCGGAGAATGTTGCGCGGCGCAAAGCGGCCGACAGGTTGTTGTATTGAAATCGTTTCACTCATGGATAGCACCTGAAGAGGTGAGCGGCTTCGTAGGCAAAGCGCGCCGGTCCCTCACTATTGCGGATCTCGGCTTCCAGGTAGCCCATATCTCGTATTAACAATTGTTCATCCAGTTCCGAACCTCGATACTCGGCACGAATGATCCCCCAGCCGTCTACAAGCACATAGCGAGAGTCAAGCTTGATCGAGGGCTGACCAGCCCGGTCGGTTGCGTTTTGATAGTAAACATTGAAGGCGCCACCCACTACATATTTGGTGAGGAGTGGATCGCCGGTCAAAAAATCCCAGGAAACATTCTCCGTTTGATTTTTCAGGAAGGGGGTTGCATATGTGTTCAGCACGGCCGGTGTGTCGTACTCCGGGTCAACAGAAATTGTCACCAACGCAATTTTCGTATCCGGGCTGGCAGATCGGACAAGCGTATTTTGCACAGACCGCATGAGCAGTGTGGTTTGAGGGCAGCCATCTGCACATCTGGTATAGGTAAAGTTGTAAATCGTCAGCTTGCCGCGAAAGTCCTCACTGGTTTTACGCACGCCATCCTGGTTGGTGAAAATAAAGCCAGGCGCAAGCCTGACGCGAGGGAGAACTTTGATCGGCTGGAAAATATTGAAGGCCAGGACGACAGTCACTAAAAATGCTGACAGAAAGTAAAACAACCTCAACAACCAGGTTGACCACTGGACCTGGTGAAACGTTCGAACAAGTGTTTGGGTTGCGGTGTTGATAGTCATTGGACAGATTGCGAACTATTCAAAGATATTTGCCAATAGACCTACTGTGGTTCTTCACAAAACATTAATCGTAGTTTAGCAAAACCATACATTCTTATCATCGGTCAATCGGTTGTAATTGAAAGCAAAAACGGCTACTTGCGGTAGCCGTTTGGGTGAAATAAATGGGGGAAAAGGATTAATCCAGCCCGTTTTTTATCACTTTGGATTCTCGTGTCTCGTTGCCCAGGCAGCTGCTTCTGCGCGACTGCGGACATGCAGCTTCTCCAGAATTGTCCGGATATGCGCTTTGATTGTATGCGGTGAGAGCGACAACTGTGCGCCGATCTCCTTGTTTGTCATTCCGCGCGCCACCCATTGAAGCACTTCACGCTCACGTTCTGTCAACACACCAGCATTGACGTCATCCCTGTCATCATCACTGTCGAGGGACGTTGGTGCAGGAGAAATGGATGCAAATTCATTGAGCAATTTTGCCGCCATGCCAGGCGTCAGGATGGCTTCTTTTGCGTACACTCGCCGGATACCATCTATGAGTTCTGCAGCACTGGCGCTTTTAAGAAGATATCCTCGCGCTCCGGCGCGAATGGCCGCGTACAGATCATGTTCGTCTTCAGAGATGGTTAGCATTAACACAGAGGCCTGAGGATGGATTTTGCGCAACTGGCGCGTCGCTTCCACCCCACCCAGCTTCGGCATGTTGACATCCATCAAGATGACATCGGGTTTGAATTCAGCCACACGGGAAAGAGCCTCCAATCCATTGGAGACGCTTGCCACTACAGACATGCCCGGCGCTTCATTCAATACGCGGGCCAGACCTTCACGAAACAGGGAATGATCGTCGGCGATCAGAATACGGATCATAAGTTCACACTACGACTTTCCGAGCGTCGCCAACAGGAACGGCAACGGTGATGCGCGTTCCCTGCCCAGGACCGGTTGCAACAGTGAGCGCACCAGCCAGGCTGCGGGCACGCTCCCGCATGGATTCCAATCCGAAATGCCGCTGAGCGTGACTAGCTTGTGATGTGTCAGGGAAGCCGCGTCCATTATCTGTAATGGAGAGTTCCAATTTGTCATCCAAGCCTTTCAGGCAGATTTCCACGCGGTTGGCCTGAGCATGCTTGCGGATATTTGTGAGAGACTCCTGGGCAATTCGCAGAAGCTGCAAGGCGGTTGCAGGGACTACCAATAAATTAGCCGGTTCCACACTGATCTGCGCCTGGATTCCGGTTTGCGAGCTAAACTGGTTGACCAATTCCTGCAGACGAATGACCATTTCTTCAGGCCGCTCGAGGTCAAAGCGCAACCCTTCGATGGCTTCGCGTGATTCGGCATATGCGGAGCGAATGGAATGACGCATCGCATTGATTTCCTGCGCGGCTTCTTCGTTTTGGCCTGCGCCAATTAATCTTTCCAATCTTTCTGCCTGGAGATTGAGGTAGGCCAGGGTTTGCGCCAAGCCATCGTGAATTTCACGTGAAAGCCGATAGCGCTCTTTAAGCACAGCGAGTTGATTCAGTTGATCGTAGAGCTGGGTATTCCACATGGCGAGAGCGATCTGGTGCGACATGGCGTTCAGGAATTCGGTATGGCGGCTATTGAACGCGCGCCTGCGATTCGCTCCCAGAAAGATCGCCCCAAAGATCTGGCCTTCGACGATAAGCGGCGCGGCCGCGGCTGAAACCAGGCGGCCCGCGCTCTCCGACGCCAGATCAGAAGAAATGATCAGCGTGCCGGCGGCCTGGACACGGCGAGCAAATTCGAGGGCAAGATGGAAGCGTGGATCCGTCAGATCATCCCCCAGTCCCTGGCGGGCACAGCAGGTCCAGGCCTGTGTCTCTTTATCGAATAAGAGCATTCCCCCGGCCTGCGCGTCCCATCCGGTGGTTGTGATCTTGAGGACCTGATCGGCAAAGTCATTCAAAACAGTCGGACCATCGTTACTGGTTTGGGAAACCCGGTCGAGAGCGTAGAGAGTATGTACCTGGCGCATGCGCACTCGCAAACTATCCAGACTGGCAGAGATGGCGCCACTTAGAATGTTCAGCAATCGGACTTGATCTTCCGGGGGGCCATCGGGCGAAGGGAAATAGGCAGAGATCACACCCACCCGTTCCTGTTCGAGTTCCATTGGCAGGCAGATCAATCCACCAATTCCCTCGGCTCGCGCCGCGTGATGCAGTCCATCAAATAATGGACAATCACTGGTTGCTTCTGTTTTAAGGTGGCTACAGGTTCGACAACGCGCCGCCTGGACACCTGCATCCATTCGAGTGCGTAAGGCTTGCAGGTAATCCGCGCTTAAGCCCCATGCCATGTCCAGTTTCAGTTGATCTTTTTCATCATTGAATGTTACGATCGTGGACCCCTTGGCCTCGGTCAATTGAAGCGGCGCCTGCGCGGCCAATTCCAATATAACCTGTTCATTGCCTGCCGCAGTAACCTGTTGTCCAAATTCTTGAAGAGTGAGTAACTTTTGGTGATTGGCCTCGAGAGTTGCGTAAGCGCTCCTCAGGTCTTCCTCTGCTTTGGCGCGAGCCGCGAAGGCGTCGGCGATGCGGCTCAATCCGATCCAGGCCACGATACTGCCGGTCAGGCCATAGACCAGCAACTCGGCTCCCGGATGCCATTCCTCGGAGAAAATACTCACAATAAAGTGCACTCCGGTCTGATGCACGGCAGCTACAGAAATAACGCCAATAGGAATGAACCAGCGCAGTCTGCGTAGTAGGGTATGTAAAGGTAAAGACCGGAACCGTGTCAGGGTATCTGAAATGCGTTTCTCGATGCTAACTTTTCCGGGTGCCATTGATTAAACTTCCTTATTAAACCAACAATGGGTTAATTATAACAGCGTGGATGAATTCCATCTTTACATCATTGTTGTGTGTCACTGGTCAGATTGACATCCGAACCTTTGATCGGTTTCTCGCTCCCAACATAGACAATTTGCCATTGTCGATCGATAAGCTTGCGCTTGAATTGGTCAATGTTGGCTACACGTATTCCTGCCTCCCACCGGCGGAGTGCCTCGGCAGTCTCCTCATCATTGATCTGCGCTCGATAGGGATCTGGCGCATTCATCAACTGGATATCCGCGAGGATATAACGGACACGGGATTCATTTGTGGTCTGAGGCGTGAAAGAGAGCAATTCGTCCACGTATTTTTTGTCAGTTTTGGGATCGACAGATTCCGAGTAAACCCTCCCGTAGCCACACACATACCAGTCGTTCACTTCGACAATGCCCGGTTCAGTCCCAACTACATATTGGTTCAACGATTTGACCCGCAGAGCACGAAACGTTCCCAACCGAGTAGTCTTCTGCTCCCATCTTAATACTGTGCTCGTAATTCCCTGCACGATTGTCTGTTCCGAGCCCATGCCAGCGGTCTGACAGCTCCCTGACCACTCGGACTTTGCGCCTTCAACGGGAATATCCTTCATGATTTCACCAAGCCCAACCGACAGCCAGCCGCAGACATCATCGCCAGGCATAGAATATACCGGTTCAGCCTGGGTTACCGTTGAGATCTCCTCATAGCCAGGATATGAAAATTGCCATGTAAACGTACCCGCCTCTCTCCATAAGTAAAGTGATTTCTCATCGCAAATAGACTTGGCCGGATCCCATAATTGGGTTACCGCTGTTTCAGATGACT
>DASTJG010000128.1:0-9338 GCA_035716785.1 Anaerolineales bacterium | reverse complement strand
TGAATCAATTTAGTGGACGGCATTTGCGTGCAAACGTAGAACCTTTGCTGGAGCGATTCCCTGTCATCCGGGAAGTTGTCGATGCCTGCCGTGAGCGCATCCTGGATGTGGAATGCAAGCGCGGCGAACTACCCACCGCCGCAACCGCCCCAGCATGCAGTATTCGTTCCGTTCCCGGAATGAGGAATCTTTTTCGAATACTGGTCGCACTCGATGACACCGGCTTCGAACGCGGCTATCACTATGGCCACGATCAAAGCCGTTCGTCAGTGTTCAGCTCTCTGATCCGAAACAGCTATCCTATCGAAGCGGATACGCCTGAAGCTTTTGCCGAGCAGGCTCGCCTGCATTCCATCCCTGAAAAGAGATTGATCGAGCTGGCAGTCTATGCTCCGCAATGGGCGCGTTTTGTAGAACACGCCACTGGCTGGGAGCATTTGTCGGACGCTGTCTGGTGGCTGTATGCCCACACCAAGGACAGGCAATGGACGGTGGAACAGGGCATCCGTGAAGAATGGGCTGCACGCATCAGCGAACACACGCCACTCGCCGCGGATGACTTGATGGATGGCGCGGTGGATGTCGCCTGGTTCCAGCGTGTCTACGCCGAAATGGGAGAGGAGCGCTGGCAGCAACTTTATGATGCGGCTCTCTATACCTCCGGCGGGATCGGCCATGGACGGGCGCGCCTCTTCTCGGATGCCATGCTTGGCAAGACGACCGTCGAAAAAGAGAGCGCACGCGCGCTGAAGAAACGCAATCAGGATTCGATCCGAGCGCTCGGATTGATCCCTTTGGGCGGGAAAAGTGGACAAAAAGAGGAAGTGCTCCGGCGCTACGAAGTGATGCAGGAGTTTTTGCGAACCGGCAAAAAGTTTGGCTCCCAGCGGAAAGCCAGTGAGAGGCTGGCCGTCTCCATCGGAATGCAGAATCTGGCACGCACAGCTGGTTACACCGACCCCCAGCGCCTGGAATGGGCGATGGAAGTCGAAGCCGTCAAGGATTTATCTGCAGGACCCGTTGTGGTGCAGGTGGATGAGTATCGGATCTCCTTAAGTATCAATGATCTAGGCGAGCCGGTTCTCGAGTTCCGGAAAAAGGACAAACCGCTCAAGAACCTGCCATCCGCGGTCAAGAAGAACGAGCAGGTTGCAGAATTGCTGGACCGGAAGCAGGGATTGGACCGTCAGGTCAACCGGATGCGCTTCTCCCTGGAGCAATCGATGTGTCGCGGCGACGAATTTAGCGCTGCCGAGATCAAGACCCTGCTCCGGCATCCCATGCTCAAAGTGATGATCGAGCAGCTGGTACTTGTCTCTGCAAATGGCTTTGGATATCCAGTTCGATCCGGTAGAGCCTTGTGCGATCATGCGGGGAAAGAACTAGCTCTCAAGGATTCAGACATTGTACGGATCGCACATCCTCTGGATCTGCTGGAAAGCAAAGAGTGGCATCTCTGGCAGCATGAGTGTTTTATCGCCGAGCGGATCCAGCCGTTCAAACAGGTCTTTCGTGAGCTGTATGTGCTCACTTCAAATGAAAAGGATGAAGGCAATCTATCCCGTCGGTATGCCGGACAGCAGGTCAATCCCCGCCAGGCCGCGGCTTTGTTCGGGCAGCGCGGCTGGGTGGTCGACCCATATGAAGGTGTACAGAAGACGTTCCATCAGGAAGGCATTTCTGCCAGAGTCGGATTCCTATCAGGTGCATTCACGCCGGCTGAAGTGGAAGGCTGGACCATCGAGGGAATTGCTTTCACCAAACGCGGGGAGTGGCAGGCGCTGAAAATGGAGGCTATTGAACCTCGCATCTTCAGCGAGGTAATGCGCGACCTTGACCTTGTCGTCAGTGTCGCCCACGCTGGAGGTATCGATCCTGAATCGTCTACTTCATCCATTGAGTCACGGGCTGCGCTCATCAGGGAAACCTCCGCCTTGTTGAAACTCGAAAATATCAAACTGTCCGAAAAACATGTGATCATCGATGGGAAGTTGGCAAACTATAACGTGAACCTGGGGAGCGGCGTGGTGCACAAGCAACCAGGCGGCGCGCTTTGCATCATTCCGATCCATTCCCAGCACCGCGGGCGCATCTTTTTGCCCTTCGTGGACAACGATCCGAAGACTGCAGAGATCGTTTCAAAAGTGATCCTGCTGGCGCGCGATGAGCAGATCAAGGATCCCACGATTTTGGAGCAAATCCTGTAGTGTATCCAAAAGGTAGTTCAACGCTGCTGGCGTAAGACGTTTCTGAAGGTGTGATCCAGCAAAACCCCGCTACGCGGGACGCTCCATGTGCTGCGGGCACGATATCTTCGACGCGCCGATGTCGCGCCCGACGAGCGTGTAGCCGAAGCGATCGAGCTGGTCGAGTCGAAGCGCGACGGCGAGGGTCGGTGGCCGATCGAGGTCCGCTACCCCGGCCAGATGCCGGTCGAGATCGACGAGGGCGAGGGCCGGCCGAGCCGATGGAACACACTGCGCGCCTTACGGGTGCTGGACTGGTATTCAGCCCGATAGTCCAAATAATAAGATCCTGGCAAGTAGTGCTTTTTCCACGGTGATTGGCTTACGAATGTTCAAGTTTAATCTTCCTGCTCAAGCGAAAGATTTCCCATAAACGATGCAATGCAGCGAGATCTGACGACAGTTCGACCTATCCTTTTGCTGAAAACCCTCTGGCAGGAACTACAGGATGCTATTCAATTATTGAAACCAAAGAGTGCTCTTATTTTGACGGATGCAAACGGCAGCGATTTCGAGATTGATCGTGCCCCGGTGAGCATTCGTTCCGCCGCCGAGTGGATGCTAAATCCATAACTTCAACGTCTGGATTTATCGATCAAACTACAAGCGGGCAAGTTGACCTCTGATAATAATAACAATTAGGTGGACTCCTGCGCGTCGCCCAAACCTCTACCCACTCCGCGAGTCGCAGCCCAGGAGTTCGCACTTGAGGACTTGCAACAGCCAAGCCTGGTAGTCATCCGCTGACCAGTTCGAGTGTCGAACCAGCTCGTGGTACACCTCTGCCATGCACAGCGCCTGAAGGATGGCGGTGGCATGAGCGGTGTCCAGTCCAGGGCGCAGATGGGATTGCAGGCTAAGGGCGAAGGTCTCCATTGCTTTCCTGCGGCCTTCTAACGACTGACTAAGTTCCGCGGCGGCCTCTGGATCGGTCGCTGCAGCGCCCGTGTAGATCGCGATCACTTCCGAGCCAGTCTCCCACTGCCGGCGGGTGGCCTGCGCCAGTTGTTCCAACCGCTCCTCGGGCCGCGCTCCCCCCAGTCCGCCAACCGTTACATCTCGAATATGCGAACTCTCATGCCAGGCAGTCCGGATCGCGCGCAGGATGCCGCGTTTCGAGCCGAAGACCGCGTAAACAGTGCTGATCGCGACACCTGCTCGCTCGGCAATTGACTCGATAGTTGTAGCTGCATACCCGCCCTCAAGAAATAGATCTTTGGCTGCCGCGACGATCATGTTGGCGGTGGTCTGAGCGTGGCGTTGACGTAATGTGGACTTCATTTTGCCTCTTTGCCTGTTGACATCTTTTGTTTTTTGTAGTATAACTCTATTGAGTAGAGTGTAAATACATTATAGTGGAGTGATACTAAAATGTCAATGGATTTAGCCTTTCATACTGTTATTGTCGGTGGCGGGCAGGCCGGTCTGGCTGCTGGCTACTTCCTCAAGCGGCAGGGTAACCAGATCACTATTCTGGACGAAAACAGGCGCACCGGCGATGCGTGGCGACGCCGGTGGGATGGACTGCGGCTGTTCACCCCGAGCAAATATACCGGCCTGCCGGGAATGTCCTTCCCAAAGCCCGATTTTTACTTTCCAACAAAGGATGAAGTCGCGGATTATCTGGAGGCATATGCGGGGCAGTTTGGGCTGCCCGTGCAGCACGGTGTGAAAGTCAAAGCACTCACCCGTGATGCGGAGCAATACTATCTATCCACCAGTTCAGGTACTTTCCAAGCCAAGAATGTGGTAGTCGCCACGGGCGCTTACCAGAGACCTTACACGCCTTCCTTCGCTCGGGAGTTGGACCCGACGATCTTACAACTTCACTCGAGCGCTTACTGCAACCCTCAGCAGATCCCTGTCCAGCAGGTGCTTGTGGTAGGGTCGGGAAACTCTGGAGCCGAAATCAGTCTCGAATTAGCCAGGGTAGGGAAGCACGTCTGGCTGGCAGGCCGGGATGTGGGGCGGATTCCCGCTGACCGGATGGGTCGGGCATTCGGAGGACGGCTGTATTGGTGGTTCATCAGCCAAGTGCTGAGCGTGCATACCCCAATTGGGCGGAAGATGAGATCGAATGTGCTCTACCATGGAGCCCCACTCATCGGCACCAGCCGTCAGGAAGTGACGAAGGCAGGCATCGAAACCATTCCGCGGGTGACAGGTACGCTATCCGGTCGGCCGCAAGTAGAAAGCGGACGCAGCCTACCGGTGGAAGCAGTAGTCTGGGCGACGGGTTTCCGCCCGGATTTTAATTGGATCAATCTGCCTGTGTTCGACAAACTGGGCTATCCTCGGCATCAGCAGGGGATTGTTCCGGAAGCGCCGGGATTGTATTTCGTGGGCCTGCCGTTCCAAACAGCGCTCAGCTCGGCTCTGCTGGGCGGCGTCGGCGCGGACGCTGCCTACATCGCAGGGCAGATCACAAAAAGCTAGAACGGGTTATAGCGCTTGCAGCCGACGCGCCGTCTCCACACAGTTGCGTACCTGGAGTTGCTGTAAGATATTCGTCATGTAATGCTTCACGGTCTTCTCAGACAAAAATAACTTATATCCAATCTCTTTGTTGCTGGCGAGAGGACCATAAGGGTAAGGATGCGAGCCATCCGCTGACGTGTCGAGAAGCTTATCGTTTGCATATGCATCTCCTTTCGGACAGCTAAAATTTTATCAACGCTGAGAATGCGCCGCGTTTTGGATCTGCTTCTGGAAGACAGTACCTGAAACGCCGATATCGCAGTCTGCCGCTATCCTTCTTAAGTGCTTAAGAGAATACCATTGCTTCCCGAATCGGCTTTTAAAACCGCCAGCCAGGCCGGTGTCAGGCTTGCCGCACCGGGATAGATCAAATAGCGGGGTGACCATTCCGGGTAGAACTTCTCCTTGAAGGCATGCAATCCTTTGAAGTTATAAAACTGGTTTACATGCTCATAGATAAAATGTACTACTCGCTCAAGTGCCGGATCACCCGCATGCTCTCCCACCCCCGAGAGAGCACTTAATCCCAAATTGAAACTACAGTAGCCCTGAGCCTTCGCCCACTGGAACAAAGAGACGAACAGGAACTCCATCGTGCCATTTTCTACCTCACGGCGATGGCGCATCAAGTCAATAGTTAGTTCGTTAGCCTGGTATTCTGATACAAGATTGGCAAATGCACTAATCCAGCCCTCAGGCGTATGTACTGCGGCAATTGGTGAGTTACGGATGTAGTTGTCTTCAAACCAGCCGAGTGAGAATTTCTTTTCCGACCCATGCATAACAGTCAGCCACTCATCACTGATGGCGCGCAGCTCTTTGAGTAAGGTATCGGGAATGGGTGCCTGGTGGACAACAAATTCATACCCTGCCTTGGTTAGTTTATTAACCGCAGAGCGCAAATGTTTCCCCGACCTGCCTTCCAGTGTGAAGCTTTCCAGGTCGACAATCCCTTCATGCCCAATGCAGAGGGCATCAAACCCAATTGACCTGTATAACTCAAGTGTTTCCGGCAGGGTTTGATAAAAGACGGGCTGCCAGTCGTTATGTTGGCAGAGCCTCGAGAAAGCTTCAATGGCGGCGAGACGGTCACCCCCCGGTCCAACTGGGTCGCCAAGAGCCACCGCGGTCCGCCCTATCACCACATATCCAATCACAGATCCACCCTGACTGAAGAAGTAGTGCTTGTCGTCGAAAAGCAAAAGGCGCGCCAGTGAAGAATGACCATATCGTTCTACAATTTTCTGTGCCTGCAATCGCTCCTCCCTTGTCGCCGGTTCGCGTACAAAGATTGGGCGCAGAAGCATCAGGCCGGCGTAGGCGAGAGTACCTGCACCAACGACATAAATCGAATCAGCAAAGAATCGACCAAAACGGGTTACAGGCGTTAAGCCCGGATCATAAAACTGGGTGAACATGACGAGCGTTTGCCTGAGTGCATCCCAAAAACCGAAGTTTACGCTGTAGTGCCGATCAAGCAGAAAAAATCCGCTAATTCCATAGGCGAGGGTGAAGAGAAACGCTCCTGCGAATACGCGTAATCCCTGTTGCATGGACGGTCTATCCGACCGCGCGTGGAAGTGATTGCGCATTTGCCATAAAATAACCATCAGCCCGCCCGCCAAAAGGGACTCTTCGTAGTCCAGACCTTTCAGCATGTGGCTGATAATCGATAAGCCCAGAATAACAAGGGTCATGATCCATGCTACACGCTTGCGACGGCCCAGGTTGAGTGCTAAAGCCAGCAGGCCAAAGCCTGCCAATGCTGCGGTCAAATGTCCGCCGCGTTGCACTGCAAGAGGAGAGTATTTTTCGAGGATTGCCATCCTTTCGGCTACCGATGGAGTTACCGAAGAGAGCACATTGATGATTCCCATCAATGCGACCATGATGGCTGCAAAACGGACACCCCAGGCTTCCGTCAGGGTACGCTGGACCGACCCAAACGACCGCATACGTTGAACTGCGAAGAAGCCCAACAGCATGGGCATCCAGAACGTCAGACCACGAAACGCCAGTACTACGGTGGTCGCGACAGAGCCAGTGATGCCCAATGAAGTAAAGGTCAGCGCCATCATACCTTCCACAACGCCAATCCCCTGCGGTGTGATCGAAACGATCCAGAATAGAATGCCAACGGCATATCCGGCGATCAGGGTGCCGAGACCAAGCGGCTGATGAAACGCAAGGAACAGAATATACAACGTTGTCAGGTCCAACAGATGAGCAAGAAAAGCCACGAAAATCGTGCGTATCAAGCGTGAGGGATGCTCTGCCATCGCCAGCGCCGCTTGATTGAACTCTTCCGCATTCTTGAACGCCCAGTCCTCTGACAATATTGATGAACGCCTCAATCTCCTGAATAGCACGTTGATCGTGCGCCGGGAAAAGTCGAAGATGCGGTGCAGCCAACCGGGTTTCCAGAGTCCGAGGGTCAGGATACTGCTCAGTCCAATGGTCATTAACAGCAGCACGATCGCGGCCAAGATCTCATAAGTCTTGAGATCGTGCTCAACAAAAAGATAGATCAACCCAGGAATGAGCACAAAGCTGAAGGCAATGAAGTCTGCAATCAGCTGCAGCAAAACGCCGGTTGCTGTCCGTGTTGCCGGTTTGCCACGCTGTGCGAGGTCCTGAGCAAAGAGTGTTGTACTGCCTGCAATGCTCACAGGGACAACCAGATTTACAAAGAGTGCCCCCAAAGTCACCGGGATCAAATCGCGCGTCCGAGTGGGGATATCGAGAGTGGCAAAGGCAGCCTGATAAGAGGCAGTAAATACGACGAAGTAGGCAAATTGCGAGAACAGCGCGACCAGTATCCAGTTCCACTGTCCGTGTTGCAGCGTATTTTTGAGTTGCTCCAATGCTGTAAAATGGGATATTACAGCCCACAGGAACAGGATGGTCAAAACGAGCAGGATCCATTGTCTTTTCATTTGGAATCCTTACTTATCAATATGAGCTTCGACCAATTACTTGAAACTGGATCAGGATTTGGGCGGTGGTCGCTGCCACTCCACCGAGCAGGTAAAAAGCCAGGAATCCACGTGGACCCATCACATCTTCGATCTACGGGCCGAAGACCCAGAAAAAAAGCATATTGCGCAGCAGGTGCGCCCACCCGGCATGCATGAACATGGCTGTCAGAGTAGTGATCCAGTTTTGACCTGCCATAATATCCGCAGGAACAAGTGACCAGCGCAATGGCAATGATGATGAGCACCGTAGCAATTTGAAATCTGAGCGGATACCGGGATGCATCACCCAGCGGAATCATCCTTTTCTTCTCCCTGATTCCCTGATAAATCGCTATTCTTTTCTGGCTGATTTGACTCAAATGGGCCCTCCAACCCTTCCTTGAACTGACGGATCCCTGCTCCGAGTTCGCGACTGACCTTCAAGATGCGACCAGGGCCAAAGATCAACAATACAATCACCAGAATAATGCCAAGCTCAGGCATGCCGATTTCCATCGAAAATCCTTTCCAAAGAGAATCTCAGGTTTCAATTACGGTTGAGAGGCGATTTTGGCGGCCAATGTTGTCGCAAAGCCAATCATCTGTTGCGTTTCGACATTGTCTGCCTGCTGCTTGCCTTGGCCGTTCAAATAGAGCTGATCTGTCAAGACGCTACTTTGAGTGTTGTCATTATGATCATAATTTACAGCGCTGTATTTCTCGATCCAGCCCTTCAATTCTGTACGCTCCATACTACTCAAGACATATTGTTTTTCTACACCACTTCCACAGTTTGAAAAAACGACATTCCCTGTAGCGGTAATCGTCAGGTCCTCGCACAAACTCGCGTCCTTATGGTGGAAGACAAGGACACGGGCGGCGGTTCCTGCGCTGGCTTGTGTCCTGGCAGCGCGCCCGACACCACTGACCCGCAAGAAAAGACTAAATATGGTTAACAACAACATCACGATATAGAAGAACCGCATCTTGGAGGATGAATTCGTTTCGCGTTTGCTGTTCTTTTGCTGGCTACGATTGGTGGATTGCATCTTTTTCTTCATGGCTTTTCAAGTAAAGTTCGGTTTGGGCAACCCTTCAAGGGTTGCCCAAATAGATCGGGTTATTATTTGAGGGAATCAAATCCTATTGACCCTGGCGAAGAGCAATTTCCATCTCCACACCGTTTCGCAGGATCGTCAGGCTCAATTCTTGATCTGTGGCTGGCTGAGCGAGTGCAGCCTTTAACTCCTGCATATTCGCGATGGATTGTCCGTTCAGAGCCGTAATTACATCACCGCCCACTTTGATTTGCTGTCCACCCAACGTGACCGTCCTCTCCCCTCCACGCAATCCTGCCTCGTCAGCCAGGCTGCCTGATTGAACTTCCTCCACCAGCACACCCTGCTGTCCGCTCGGCAGTTTCATTTCCCTGGCAATTGCTTCATCTACCGTCCTTCCCAGGATTCCCAGTGTGACACCGCGCTCATGATTGGCTGTGGCACGCTGCTCTGTGGAGGGACGAGCCGCCAGGGTCACATCGAGTGTCTGCTGCTTTCCATCCCGCAGAATGGTCAGAGTTACCTTCTGGTCCACTTTGGTGCTGCGAGCAAGGTAAGCAATCAGATCATCCATCTGTAAAACCTGCTGATTGTCAATG
>DASTJG010000127.1:0-3502 GCA_035716785.1 Anaerolineales bacterium | reverse complement strand
AGGATAACATCCGTACCACCGGCCACGCCTGCATGCAATGCGATGAAGCCTGCGTCCCGTCCCATGAGTTCGAGCACCATCACGCGATGATGAGCTTCTGCCGTGGTGTGCAATTTGTCGATGGCTTCCGTGGCAGTCGTGACAGCAGTATCGAAGCCAAAGGTCGCTTCCGTGCCGCCGATATCGTTGTCGATCGTTTTCGGCACCCCGATGACCGGTGCACCCTTTTGGAACAACTCATGCGCACTGCGCAGAGTCCCATCGCCGCCCAACACAAGCAGAGCGTCCATCTTGAGCCGCTGAATGCCTTTGACGATCTCATCGGAAACATCGATGGTGATCTCCTGCCCATTCCGAATCACTTTGCGCGCGTATGGATTGCCGCGATTGGCCGCGCCCAGGATCGTGCCGCCGCGCGGCAAAAGCCCGCGCACATCCTCGATCCCGAGCGGGATCACACCCTGGTCATCGATGAAGCCATCATAACCATCCCGGATGCCGATCACATCACAGCCATACTCATAGATCGCGGTCTTTACGGCCGCGCGGATCACTGCATTTAGTCCGGGGGCATCCCCTCCACCCGTTAAAATTCCAATTCGCTTCATGGGAATCCTCCTTACAAAATCAATGATACCTTACTCCCGCAATCTTGCTTGCACTTCATCGTATATCCCCATATAATGAATGTAATGCAAAACGTATCTACACAATCACGTTCTACAAATCTTGCACGTCTGCTTGTTCCCATCGCGGCCATTCTTGTTCTTGGAGTCTGGTTCAGCTTTGCGCCACCCGGTTTGCTTGGCAAAGCCGATGCAGTCGGTTATGCTATTTGCCATCGCATCGGCGAACGCTCTTTTCACATTGGAGAACGCCAGTTGCCTCTGTGTGCACGCTGCACAGGTGAGTTCTTTGCGGCGGGAATTACATTGCTCTTTTATGCCATCGTCAGCCCCAGAAAAAGCGGCATGCCCGGCTGGAAACTTGGCGCGCCGTTACTGTTCTTCCTGATAGCCTTTGGAATTGATGGGAGCAACTCTTATCTGTATTTATTAAAACAAACCTCCGGCGAGGCGCTCGCGAAGATCCCCAACCTTTACATTCCGAACAACACCCTGCGTCTCTTCACCGGGAGCGGGATGGGCATCGCGCTGGCTTCCATCCTTTACCCGGCGTTCAACCAGAGCGCCTGGAAAGACCCGGATGAAGAGCGCGCGCTCAGTTGGAAGAAACTGGCCGGACTGATCGGCATTGTCCTTCTGGTGGATTTGGCCGTCCTCACGGAAAGTTCCATTGTTCTTTACCCAATTGCAATCGTGAGTGTACTTGGTGTGCTGGCTTTATTGATCATGGTCTTTAGCATGGTCTGGGTTCTCATGATGCGACAGGAAAACGAATTCACATCCCTCAAACAGATGTGGCTGCCCTTCCTGGCTGGGACGACCCTCGCATTTTTGATGATCGCTGTAATTGATTTACTGCGCTACCAACTTACCGGAACCTGGGGAGGCTTCCCCCTGGGTTGATTTTGCTTTGGAGTCCGACGGCTCGCCGTCGGCGTGAAGCTCGCTTCACGACTCCATAATTACGATTGGAGGAACTATGGAACTATTAACCGGAATATTCACGGCATTTGGCCTCTCGGCCTCTGCGGGATTGAATGCATATATCCCACTTCTGCTTGTGGGCCTGTTGGCACGCTATACCGGATTGATCCATCTCAACCAACCCTGGGATACGCTTTCCAATCCCTGGATCATTCTGCTGTTATGTGTGCTGGTCATCATCGAAATGATCGCAGACAAGGTACCGGCCGTGAATCACATCAATGATGTGATCCAAACCCTGATCCGCCCGGCCGCAGGCGCGATTGCCTTTGCGGCCAGCGCCAATGTCATCACCGACGTTAGCCCGGTGTTAGCACTGGCAGCCGGACTGCTCGTGGCGGGTTCCGTGCATGTTGCCAAGGCGGGTGCATTGCGTCCGGCGGTCACAGCTACAACTGGCGGCGCCGGGAATATTCCCGTTTCGATCGCAGAGGACTTTGTCTCCTTCATTGTGTCCATCCTTGCGATTGTTCTGCCAATCCTGATCGGTACGCTGCTCATTGTCCTGGCAGCATTTATTATCTACTGGCTTTACAGGCGTGCCAGCAGAGAAACTACCTGATATAATTTGCACATCGTAGCACGTTATTCTGTCATTGTTTGGAGGAACTAATGGAAACACCGCCGATCTCCCCCGTCCCCGAAGAACCAAAGAAGAACAATACTGCCATCATCATTGGTGTCGTCGCTGTTGTGCTTTTATGTTGTTGTTGTATAACGATTGGTGTGCTCTACCAGTATGGCGATCAGATCTTTGGACCAATCCTGGGTTATTAAAACTTCATATAAACAAGCACAAACCTCCGGGTCAACTCGGAGGTTTTTCGTTTAAGAAAAGCTGTTGCAATTCGCTCAGCCCGTTCAATGCGCCGGTCCGCAATTCTTCGGTCAACTTCAACGCTTCAAATTCATCTTCATCCAGAACTGTCTGTTTTCCATTTGCCGAAACCCAGAGATCCAGCGCAAGGTCGATGTACGAGACGATCCCATCTTCGATGACCGCCGGTCGGCCGATATTGCAATACCAGCCCTTGATCTTTCCATGCGCGCCGTCATGGACAACAAAGATGTTATACCAGCGATCCGTATAATAATATTCGACAAAACGGTCGCCTTTTCTAAAAACAACGTCCATGAATGGCATGTCGGCCCGGTCAAACAACGCCTCCAGCTTGACTGAAGTTTCATCCCGGCTCAACAGCAGGCCCTCATATTCGTATGTCACTTCGCCCGCGGGATTCTTTTTCTGCACTTTGATCCGCGAGACGGCTTCGCCTGTTTTCATGCGAGACATTCTACCTTAACTCGCACTTCGATCTTCTCCCCCGTCTTTGGCGCCTCCTGCAAGTAAACATAGAGACCATTATCCAGGGTGACCTTGAAGCGGTCCTGTTGAAAAACCACATCGGAGACAATGCCTTTGATAATGTTCGCATCTTCTTCCACCGCCAGGGGGCGTACCAGCAAATGGACGTTCTCGCCATCTTGATGTGCGTGCTCACAGCGAACATTGAAGATTGCAGTGTCACTTTCCACTTGCCAACCGCCTTCTTTCGTCTTTCTTTCCACTTTTCCCTCGATGATATTTCCCAGCCCAAGGAAGCCCGCCACGAACGCGGACCCGGGATTCGCCCACACATTCACTGGCGTTCCCTCACGGACGATTTGACCGTTATGCAAGATCAGAACCCGATCTGCAATTGCAAAGGCTTCCTCCTGGTCATGCGTCACATAGATCGCGGGGATATTTGTACGATGCAGGATTGAGCGCAGCTCATTCAGCAAATCTTCACGCAGAGTCCGGTCCAGTGCGCCAAGCGGCTCATCGAACATCAACAGGCGCGGACGCGTCGCCAGGGCGCGCGCCAGCGCGACACGCTGCTGCTCGCCAC
>DASTJG010000126.1:0-4322 GCA_035716785.1 Anaerolineales bacterium | reverse complement strand
GAAATACATTTGCGCCTGCCAGCCAGATAAATAGATGGTGTAAAAATCCACGTCCCTGGCAGTTGTGTACTCAAGCCCCTCCGCCAGCCAGCGTTGTCCATCGGAATACAGGCGGGAGCGGACACAGTTCGAAGCCAGATTCGCGTAACAGCGACCGACATGGTCATGCATTTCCTTGTCACGGGCGATCTGCAAGGCGCGTTCGATCTTTGCGTGCCCCAGCTCCAATGTCAAGATGCTTTCAATCGATCCAACATTTGTCAGTGCGTGGACAAAGATCTCCGTGGCGCCCAGTTTCTCAGCCAGTTCCATGGCTCGATTTCCCCATTCCAAAGCCGGCTCTTCCTCCCAGGCCAGCATGTGCAGCTGGGACTTGTTACTGTATGCCATTGCCAGCTCCGGACCCGCAGGTTGTTCCAGCAGAATTTCGATCGCCCGATCGGCATATTTCTCGGCTTCCTTCTTGTTCCCCAACGTCCAGTACAACCGGGAGAGCCAGCGCATACAATCACCGGCGCGCACAGACTGTTTCAATTTTTCCCAGATCAGGGTTGCCTGCAGCCGGGCTTGCAGCGCCTCTTCCAAGTCATCGATCAGGTAATTCTCAAACGACAGATCCTCAAAGAATTCTGCCCGCGTTTCTGCCGACAGGTAACGGGTCAAGGAAAGAGAGGTCTTATAAAGAGAGGCAGCCTCACGATGAGCCCCCAGGTTGCTCGCCTGCCAGGCAGCGGCGGGAGCATATTGGAGGGTGGCGGCCTCGTCCCCGGCACGGACCGCGTGATGGACAAGTCGCGCCAGAGGGATCGAATCGCTATCCTTGCGCAGCAGTACCGCCAGGATTTTCGCATGCAGATCTCGGATCCGCCCAATGGGAAGGGAGCCCTCCACCGATTGCCGCGCGAGTTCATGGCGAAAGGCTAACGAATCTCCTTTGGAAAGCAAAACGCCGCGCTCGATACACTCGTCAAGCGTGTTCGGGTCCGGATGAACGATCTCTTCGATCAGCCAGAGTTCTGCTGCTCCAGGCATTGATGCAGCCAACTCGACAATATTCTTCCCTGCCGGAGAAAGCCTGGCGACGCGCGCCAGAACTGCGTCTCGAACAGACATAGGGACACCGTCTGTGTCAGCAGCAATTACTTCGGAAACGAAGAACGGATTGCCGCCGGTTGTCGTATAGAGTTTCCCGGGCTGTCTTCCCGCCTGATGCGCCAACAATTGCACTGCGTTCTCGGACAATCTGGGAATGGGGATCCGGGCGGTGAACTGAGGGGGAAAATCGCCCAGCAAAAAATGCAGGGGATGTTTGCTGCTCACCTCATCGTCTCGATAAGATAAGATCAACAAGCTTTTTGTGAGCTGGATGCGGCGTCCTAAAAATTTAACGACATCCAGCGTCGCCTCGTCTGCCCAATGCAGATCTTCGAGGACGATGACAGTCGGGGTTGTGCTTTTCTGCAATTGAATGAAGAACTGTGTGGAGATCGTCAGACGGTCTGCTCCGGACTGGATCAATGGAAGCAGATCGGATTGAAGTTGAAGGGCAATGTCGAGAAAGGGACCGAGTGGTTGAGGGCTGAACATGTCATCACAGGCCCCCCGCAGCACACGCGTCGCTTCGCGCTGCCCGGCAACAAAGTACTCGATCAGTGACGTTTTTCCAATCCCTGCTTCCCCGCTCACCAGCGCAATGCAGCCTTTTCCAGCCCGGACTTGATTCCAGGCATCGGTTAATTTTTTGAGTTGTTGCTCGCGTTCGATCAGTTCCATACTACTAACACTTAGACCAATAATTTCCCTATTGTAGTCTGTTTTAGACCTTCTCCTCAACTATAAATGACCTTCCAGGTATCACTCGAAAGTACTGCGCCATCATTCCTAAAATATGTCACACCGAGGGGGCGCTCTGCCGCGACTGTTGGTTTTTGGTGGATAACTCGCTCCCACCGCCGAAGACGGCGCTGGGAGCACTTTTGGAGTTAAATATGACGCATCCTCTCGTAGAGAGGTTTCAGGCGTCCATACATTTTCTTGTAAACCTTGTCATACAGTTCATCATAGATTGCATGTGTTTTCGCGTCAGGCTCGAACGTGTCACGGACGCGCGTCATCTCGCGAATGGCAGTCGTGAAATCAGCATGGACTCCGGCGCCAACCGCCGCGTCGATGGCGGCGCCCAACCCCGAAGCTTCATAGACATGGGGTCGCGAGGCGGGCAGGCCAAAGACATCTGCAGTCAATTGCAATGCCGCATCTGATTGACTGCCTCCGCCCGCCACGCGCAATTCCGTGATGCGAACACCGCTGCGCCTGACCGTGCGCTCCGCGCCCTCGCGCAAGGCGTAGGCGAGTCCCTCGAGCATGGCACGATAGAGATGGGCGCGCGTGTGCATGTCTCGAAAACCGATGATGGCGCCGCGCGCCTCCGGTCCCGGGAAACGCAGCCCGGGCGACCAATACGGCTGCAGGACCAATCCGTCTGAGCCGGGCGGGACGGAGCGGATCAAATCATCGAAGAGCGCCTCGGGCTCGATGCCCTGTTCATCGGCAAGCCTTTGTTCGCGCAAACCGAACTGATGTTTGAACCAGGTCACCATCCAGTAGCCGCGATAGATCTGGATTTCAAAACTGTAGCGTCCGGGCACGGCTGCAGGATACGGCGGCAAAAGCGGAATGACCTCGATGTAGCGCTTGTGAGTGGTGTTGATCGTAGCCGTTGTGCCATAGCTCAGGCAGCCAATGTGCGGTTCGAGACAACCCGCGCCGAGGACCTCTGTGGCCTTGTCTGCGGCTGCCGCGATCAACGGAAGTCCCTGCGGGATGCCGGTGGCAGAAGCGGCCTGCGCGCAGATCTGCCCCAATGGGGACGCGGCCGGCACAAGGTCCGGCAGGATGCGCAGCTCCATCGGCACTGCCTGCCACTTCCAATCCCAGGGCTTGCTCCAGGCTTGCGCTTTGTAATCGAAGGTCACATATCCCACCTGACAGGCAACCGAGTCGACAAACTGGCCGACGAACCGCCAGGTGAGATAACCAGAAAGAAAAAGATACTTGTGGGTTGCCTTCCAGATCTCGGGCTGCTGTGTGCGGATCCAATTCGCTTCGGCCTCTGCCTGAAGGTAGGCTACCGTTTCCGAGGCACCGGCAACCTTGAAGGCCGCACCCCATAATCCGCCAACCGGTTTGAGCCCCTCTGTGCGGCGCTGGTCGAGCCAGACGATGGCAGGACGAAGCGGCTTACCGTTCTTATCAAGATTGATCAATGTGCTGCGCTGCGTGGTCAGCGCAACCGCCACAAGGGACGATCTATCCACACCCTGTGCCCACAGTCCCTGGCACGCTTCACAGACTGCGCGCCAGAAGACCTCAGGGTCCTGCTCGGCGAGGCCCGGCGCGGTGGAGTAATAGGGTTCAATCGGGACGCGCTGGCTGGCAAGAAGATTCCCGCGCGGGTCGAACAGGAGCGCACGGACGGATTGTGTGCCGTTATCGATGGCTAGGATGTTTTCAGGCATGTTTAATTCCTTCACCTCAAAGGGCACCCTTCGTCTGCGCTCAGGGCAGGCTCCGGAACACTAAGGTTTTGTTTTTGGGCGCCCAGAGGATATTTCATGATCAGTTAATTCCGCAAGCGCGTTTCTGACACTCAGCATATTCGTTCACTTCCTTCTCCCAGCGCGCCGGTAGGTAGAAGTATATCAATTCCGCTTCCAAACCAGGGATGCACCAGTAAAATATTATCGCCCTGTCAAATTGACAGGGCGATTTTGTTTTTCGATAAACTCATTTTCGTAGCAAGACCTGGAAACCCACGCCATCTACTTTGACCTCGCACTGACCAAATGGAGTTTGAGCGACCACAGATCTCATCTCATCAATGCTGTACGCGCTTTTCAGCAGCATGTTCTTGAACGTCCAGCGGACCATGAATGCATTGATCGGGCCAAGCCCCATGCCTTTGATCTCACGTTCGATCTCTACTGCCGGTGCATCACGCCGAAGATCAGAAATGATGCTCAGACCGCCGGGGCGCAGAACGCGATACATCTCGGCAATCGCTTTGACCGGCTCGGAGAAATTCTTGAAGGCGGCCTGGCAAAACGTGAAATCAAATGTGTTCTCTTTGAACGGCATGGCAGAGGCATTGCCCTCCTGGAAGTCGATCTTCAACCCTGCTTCAGCAGCATTCCTGCGCGCGATCTCCACAAAAGATTTGCTGATATCGAGACCGGCGATCTGAAAGTTACCCAGCTTTGCGAGCTCGATGCAAAAGTATCCGGGTCCCGGAGCGATCTCCAGCACTTTGCCGCCAGCAGGGA
>DASTJG010000125.1:0-2235 GCA_035716785.1 Anaerolineales bacterium | reverse complement strand
CGCGAATGTCGAACCAGCCGCCGCGGATGGTTGCGTGCTTGTCCAAGCCAACGATGGTGGTATTCGAACCGATCCGGATGCGGACACGATCTTGTTGTGCATTGCGTGAGACCAGGCGGGCATCTTCCAGCGGTCCGGTCGGTGCGACCCTGCCCCATACGGCGGGATCATAAGCTGCAAGGAAGGCTTCCAGGGTATAGCCATTAGTGTAGTAATCCTCACATGCCTGCGGCTGATTGTCATCATCCACATTCATGTCGATCGTTCCACCCACGTAGATGATCTTGGGCTCATCAGACGGATTTGACGGTGAGGTGGAAGATGGGACTCCGTTATTGAGCGCAGCGATCAGCTCGGCGCGATTGGTAACGACATATACCTGCGAAGGGTCTGCCAGTGACCCTCCCGTGGTCCCATCGCCAAACGCTGCCCAGCCATCATTTGGTGCAAGTACTTCTCGTCCAAGGTCTTCATGACCGCCATGTGCCATAACAGGAATACTCGTCGCGAGCAAAGCGATCAACAAAATTGCTGTAACTGTCAACTTTTTCATTGTTCTCACTCCTTTTGTAACATTTGGTCCGTTGCCGGTCCTTCTCAAACAGAGATTGTGACCATGATTAATCCATCACCACCTCCTTGACTCGTCCAAAGACGAATTTCTACTTCGACGTCAATTTTCCTTTATCTGCAAAACGACTTTGATCATTTCCGGACTTTCGCGATCCACCTGATGGAATGCCTCTGTAATGGAGGCAAGCGGTTGGACATCCGTGATCAACAATTCGGGATGCAGCAACCCGCGGCTCATCATCTGGATGGCGCGCGGGAATTCGCCGCGCGTGACGCGCGAAGCAATGATCCTGGCTTCCTTTAGCACGAGGGTCTTGAAATGAACCGCCGAAGTCTGGTCCCCCAGACCGGCAGTGACAATCCGTCCGCCGCTGCGGATCATCTTCACCGCCTGCGCGAGAGGCGGCTCCTGTCCGTTTACCAGATGATAGTGACCAACTGCCTCGATCACGCAATCTACTCCGATGCCATTCGTAAGTTCCAAAACCTGTTCGACCAGATCCGTTTCACGGAGGTTGATGGCATGGTCGGCACCCAGCTTGCAGGCGGTCTCGAGGCGGAAGGGCTGCAGGTCCGATACGATGGTGACCCCCGGGCTGACACTGTGGCAGAGCACATCCAATATCGACAGACCAAGTTTGCCTGCGCCCAGGATCGCCACAGTCTCCCCAGGCTGAACCTCACCGCGCTGGAGAATGTGGTGTCCGAGCGCGTACATCTCCACCATGGGAGCGTGCGTCATCGGAATGCTGTCAGGCAACCGCAACACGCGATCGGCCGGGACGGCCACAAACTGACCGTAACCACCGTTCAGGTCAACGCCCAGCAGCTTGAGAGTCTGACAGGCATTGATATGCCCCGTCAGACAAGCCGGGCATTGATGGCAGGAAACGATCGGGTCGACAACGACACGGTCACCAGGTTGGAAACCCATCACATTTTTCCCGACCTCGGCAATTACGCCGCCGAACTCATGTCCCTGCACGGCAGGATAATGAACCCGGTTCTCGAATTCACCCCGGTAGATGTGTAAGTCAGTGCCACAAATCCCTGCAGCGTGAGATTCCAACAACACTTCATTCTCGTTGATCTGAGGCTCTGTCATTTCCCCCATGCAAATGTTTTTGGGACCGTATAGAATACCAGCTTTCATTGTGCCTCCGCAGTGTGTGAGTTGGTTTTCTCACCACTGAGCCCACGAAGAGCACGGAGTTTTTTAAAGATCTTCTCTATGCTCTCGTGAAGTCATTTATTCAGAAAATCCTCTCGCAGAGGTGTAAAAGCATCCACCAGGCGAACGTGAGGAGTGAGAAGCTGGATGCAATGAGGGATGTCCGCCGGAACGGTGTAGCCGTCGCCAGGCTGCAGATGAACAGGCGGTTCGTCGCCAAGAAAGAAAAGAATTTCGCCCTCCGCCACATAACTGACCTGCTCGTGCGGATGCTGGTGCGGCGGATCAGGCTGGGTTTGAGGTCCGTCGTTGAAGTCGAAGATCACCAGCATCAAGTGATTGGTGTAAGCGATGCGGCGTTCAGCGCCTGCGCGAAGCGCGGCAACGGGCAGATCGGAAAATTTGAATGTACTCATAAGTAATGCTTCCACAACATGAGAATACCGGCTAACGCGCTAACCAGCCTCCATCCACGGGGATGATGACTCCAT
>DASTJG010000124.1:0-3229 GCA_035716785.1 Anaerolineales bacterium | reverse complement strand
TGAGGCACTGGCCCTGACGTTGCTACGCTGCTACAAACTTGCTATGGCGGTCTTGCACATGCCCGACAGCCAGACGCGGGCGCAGGACATCGATAGCTACAGAAAGACCGACCGCCAGGTGCAGCAGGCCTTCCAGCATTTCCGTGAGAACGAGAAGAATTTCTTGGCAGCCGGGCGGCCAGCGTATGAACTGTGGAAAAGGATCTGCACCCTCGAGCGGTATTTCCACGTGATTACCAAGAATTCGATCGAGAGAAAGACCTGGTTGGCGAAGTGGGCGTTCGAACATGGCTTGAACAGGTTGACGGAGGTCAGCGATCAACAGTTGTACGAGGTAGAGGGGACCCTGATGAAACTCAACGAGATTCTGCTTAACCGCGCCGCTGAGCTCGACCAGATGGGAGCCGATGCCGAAGCGCTGCTCAAGTATCTGCAGGGGAAATCCATCCACTTGGAACATCGCAGCAAGGTGGAGGAAATGCTGAAAGCGCTGGTCATGCTGCGCCAGGGTATTACGGCCTGGAAGAAAGAGGCCACAGAGTTCCTGCCTCTGGAAAGTGAATGGCGTGCCTGGCAGGTGCGCAAAATGATGGCAGAGAAGCTCGAACGGGAAGGAAAGCTATAAACCCACTGAGTTATGGATTGATTGTGATCGCCGGTAGCATCTATCTCCTGTTGTATCCGGGGGTGATGGAATATAACTAAAGCAGAGATATCTCTATGATTGCTAAAGATTTGATTGCTGCTTGCCTGGAAAAGTACCGTATCCCATTAAGTGCTTCTAGAACTTCTTTCACGAAAAGGATTGTCCTCTCATTGTGGAGCCGCCGCCGTTCGAGTGCCTCCTCGATAATGACCCGGAGGTCGGCTTTCCCCGCCAGGATGGCAGAGATCGTAACGAAGCGACTTTTGGTGGTGTTGGCGATGACCTGGGCGAGAGTGGTCTTCCCGGTTCCGGGCGGTCCCCACAGAATGATGGAAGAGAACAACCGATCGGCTTCGATGGCGCGGCGCAGCAGTTTGCCTTCTCCAACGATGTGCTCCTGGCCGATATATTCATCGAGGGTGCGTGGTCGCATTCGGGCGGCAAGCGGCGCTTCCTGTTTCATGCGTTCCTGCATGGCATGGTCAAAGAGATCAGACATGCAGTGATTATAAAAGAGTTTCGCTGTTTGGGTGTCTCCACTACTATCAAAAAACAAAAAGGGCTGTGCGAAACAGCCCTTTATTGAAACGTGTTGCAAATTACTTTCCTGTCTTCTCATCCGGGTTGGCGCCAGTGCTGCGCAAATTCACGAACCTCTTCAGAATGTCAAACCAGAAAGGAGCGCCCTGCCTGGCAGCCAGCGCAGTGAGGAAGATACCGATAAACTTAAGGATGATATTTGACTGATTATTTGACTGCGATGGAGCAAGGCATTTGTTGCTGGCGAAGATCGGGATGCCAAAAGTCTGATTGGTAGCCGGAAATAACTGGCAGTCCTTATCGGAAAAAGCTGTTCCTTCGCTCTCATCGATCACCCAGCCGACAGGCAAATTGAGGCCCACAAACTGCTTTCGGAAGTCTTGCATGGCTTGTTCGGGGTTGGACTCGAGTTGTTCCTGCGGAAGTTCGAAATTTGAAGCATTTTCTGCCAATGCCTGGCGAACCGCAGGCTCACGCCAGAGATATATCGTAAGGTTGATCGAATCTACATTCAGTAACAACGCCACAATGAAGCCGATGATCAGCGCCATCATCTGTGAATAGCGTTTGAATATTCCGCTAACCCGATCCATGGAATCGTTGAACCATGATTCTACATTTTCTCTGGCTTTGGCAAGCTGTGTTTCCCCTTGAGTGACATACTCCTCGATGTTCAACAATACAGCGCTCAGGCTCTGGTTCACTTCGGGGCTGATCACGCTCAAGGCAGCGATCCCACGTCTGACCTGTGCCAGGGCGGGATCGGTCCCTTTCTCTTTCGGCTGCTTTTCCAAAACATCGTCGATCTCGTCCTTCAGTTGTTCTGCTTTTTTTAGCATATCATCGATAAGCCCCTCCAGTTCGGGATGCTTTTCGGTAAAAGCTTTTACCTCTTTTTTGAGGGTGATCAGGCTTCTTTTTGTAATGGCTGTACCTGCCTCCGTCGCAGCTGCGCTGCGGGCAATTTCAGCCAACAGGTTAAGCTCGACGATCACCGCCTCGTCTGGCGACATCTTTTTGTCTTTTTCAAGCTGATCCCGAATTCCCAAGATGCCTTGCTGAATCAACGACGACTCTGTCCCGGCAGTCAGTGCGATGTCGAACAGGGAAAGAGCAAATTGCTGGGAGGGGATATACGAGGGTATCTTCCTTTTTTCTTTGGTGAAGCCGCGCAGGAGGGGAAAGGTATACAGCCAGGCAAATACTTTGGATGGTTCTTTTCGCTTCCTCGAGGTCAGCCCGCGAATGACAGGATGATCATAAAACTGAGCTTTGAGATTGGGATTGGCAAGCAATTCATGGATGGCATCTTCCAGATCACGCGCACGCTTATCCAGCCTGGTTGTGATCCACTCCTGGATCTGAATGGTCGTCAGGCTGAGCACGATCCATACGAAGATAAGACCGATGGCAACTTCGATAATGGCACCCAGGTTCATATTGTCCTCCTTGCTGTAAAAGTGATTGAAGATGGTTCGATAAACGGGTTGCGGCTCAGAAAGAAGCGATGGCTGTTTTCAGGTCAGTGAAGGTGTCGATGTACATATCAAAGCCGCTTGTTTCGAAGGCTGTTTTCGTCTGTGGAGATAAGTTGAGCAATTTCAGGTGAGGGGATCTGTACGTGCCCGCGCTGATGCCTCTTTTCATTTGCTCATCACTGAGATTCGCTTCAGGGTTGCGGGAACGAAGCTCGGTAGAAATCGTATGCAAGGCTCGCAGGCCGGCACTGCTCACAAACGGCGCCTGAGATAGATCAACAAGGATATAGCGCGTGCCCCCGTCGATCAGATTTTTGGCCGTGGCTTGAAATTCCTGATAGCTCGACCCGTCAATGCTGCCCTTTACATGCAAAACAGTAATGGGTACACGTCCGTTTTCAACCGATACCGTAATTTCCATGCTCTCCTCCGCAAGAGTTTTTCTCTGAGTTCAAATTGGGATACGACTAGTATATAGAAGAGTGCGATAAATTTCAAGCCTTAGGCATTTGGAGTAGGCATTTCCACCTGACTGCGATTATGAGATTGATTGACAATATAGATG
>DASTJG010000123.1:0-14187 GCA_035716785.1 Anaerolineales bacterium | reverse complement strand
CGCCAGCAGATCCACCGACTTGCAGACCTCCGGGCGATCCGGCCAGGGTTCCATGTAGAAAGCTTTGACCGCAGAGGGATAACCGTAGACGAACACCGGTTTATCGTAGCGCTGTGTGATCTCGGTCTCGTGCGGTGCGCCAAAGTCCATGCCCCATTCGAATTTCAGCATCTCTTTCTTTTCCGGATCGGTTTCCTTTTCATAGAGGTCGATCAGCAACTTCGCAGCATCGTCATAGGAGATGCGCGGGAAGGGTTCCTTGATGTTCTCAAGCTTGGAAACGTCGCGCCCGAGGAATTTCAATTCCACGGCGCAGTCGCGCAGGACACTTTGTACGATGTACGTGATCAGTCCTTCTTCTACTTCCATCAGGCCATCCAGATCACAGAACGCGATCTCCGGCTCGAGCATCCAGAACTCGGTCAGGTGACGGCGGGTCTTCGATTTCTCGGCGCGGAAGGTGGGACCGAAGCAGTAGACTTTTCCAAAGGAGAAAATATTGGCTTCGTTGTAGAGCTGACCGATCTGGGCAAGATAGGCGAAGCCTTCGTCGAAGTAAGGCGTCTCGAAGAGGGTGGTGGTCCCTTCGGCAGCAGCCGGCGTCAGGATCGGTGTGTCGAGGTTGAAGAAACCATGGCTGTCCAGGTATTCCCGTACCGCCGACATGACGCGTACACGCACTCGCAGAATGGCCCACTGGCTCTGCATGCGGATCCACAAGTGGCGGTGGTCCAGAGCGAAATCAGGGCCGTGATCCTTGAGTGACATTGGATAATCCAGCTCTGCTTCCTGCACGATCTCGATCTGTTTCACGCCGAGCTCGTACCCGCCCGGGATGCCCGGCGCACGCTTATCCTCGCGCACGGGGCCTGTGATGATGACCGATGATTCCTGCGGCAGGCGGATGACCCGGTCGAAGACTTCGGGCTCCAGGTCGCCCTTGAAGGCGACGCACTGCACAAAGCCCGAGCCGTCGCGCACCAGCAAAAAACATAATTTGCCCTTGTCTGTGCGGTTGTAGACCCAGCCTTTGATTGTCACTTCCTGACCAACATACTTTGAAATTTGCGAAACGCTGATTTGTTCAGCCATGAAGAAAGTCCTTTTATTCGTTGATTGAATAATTATAGCAGATGGTCTTTTTGTTTCCCGCAACGCTGAATTATGAGCACTCTTCTATAACGTGTTTCTGTTTGACCGAACCTGATATACTGGAAACAAGATCGAACGCAAAATTGTTTGAGGAGATTAAGTTTTTAAAAATGGCGTCAACGTTGAAAAAAATCCTGGAGATCAACTTCTTTTTTGCAAATATCCTTGTCCCAGTTATGGCACTGGTTTTATATTGCGGTTCCTTTGCCTATTTTTCCTCCCGGTTCCTGCTGAAGGGGGTCAATTATTTCTTCGTTAGCCGGCTGGGGAAATATGCTCTGTTGATTCTGGTGAGTCTAATCATCGTTTTTTTTGTTTTGCTTCTATCCAAAAAGGGGGGGCAGTTAACTCTCAAGGGTTCGAAGCAGAAATTTTACCCTGGAGTTTTTCTTCTTCTTTTGCTTCCTTTAACGCCCGGGCTTCAATATGTTTTAAATAATCAGGAGATTCTATCTTTGACCGACTCGCTCTATGTGCTGATCTTTTTTATGTTTTTTTCCAGCATCTATATTTTTATTGTTCCCACACTGCTTCGCACGGTGATTCCTGTCCAGACATTGATGATAGTGGGTTTGGCTTTCGTGTCCACGATCGTTAGTATGGCATCCCTTAGTGATAATTTTGCCTGGTTCGAAAAAGGGTCTTTAAAAGTTCAATTGATGTTTTTCGGTGGCATCTTCCTGGTGGTCTGGTTTTTATACAACCTCAATCAAAGGGGACTTTTATATATCCTGATCGTGGTAAACCTTGTAACGAACAGTGCGATCCAGATCATCCCGCAAGGCGATGTGCCCGCGGAAGCATCGCCTTCCATGGAAGAAAACGAATTGTTGTCTCTGGTTGGAGAAAGAACCCCTGCCATCACTCCAAATGTTTATTTGCTTATCTACGATGCATACGTCCCGAATGAAACAATGCAAGCATACGGTATCAACAATAGCACTCAGGAAAAGTATTTGGTGGGGCAGGGGTTTACACTTTATCCGCATACTTATTCGGTTGGTGCGACGACCACTGCAACTTTGAGCAAGGTTCTTAATGCCTCACACAATTATTATGGAGAACAAAGAACGGCGGTCGCAGGAGATGGAGTAACGCAAAAGATCCTAAAGTCAATTGGTTATAAGACATATGGTGTATTTGCTTCGGATTATATGTTTCGCGGCATCGGTGAAAAGTATGATTTTTCTATTCCCAACAGTGTTGTTCCGTCTTATGTCCGATTACTAAAAGCCGTTTTGATTGGTGAATTTAGATTTGATATTGACGATATTAAGTTTAAAGGTCTATCCAGAAACCGGTTTGTTGAAGTCAAGCAGAGTGCTTTTAAAACTGCCGCTCAGAATCGTACTTTTGTCTTTATGTATACCAATTTACCAGGTCACAGCCAAAATTCAGGCGCCTGCTTGTCCAATGAGACCGATTTATACAAGACAAGACTGGCAAGTGCTAACGCTGAGATGCAACAAGATATTGAGACAATAACTGGGAATGATCCCACCGCGCTTATCATTGTAGCTGGTGATCATGGTCCTTACTTGACTAAAAATTGTGTGGGAACTTCCGGGGTCTACGACATTTCCGAGATATCCCGGCTGGATATCCAGGATCGTTATGGGTCCTTTCTGGCTGTCAGATGGCCAACGGAAGATTTTGCAAAGTATGACAATATTACAGTTTTGCAGGATGTGTTTCCATCAGTCTTCGCATATCTTTATAAGGATACGACGATCCTGCAATCAAAAATCAAGCCAGTCATACCAACCCCGGCGAATGCGATCAGCGGAGCCTCGGTCAACGATGGCATTATTCACGGGGGCAGCGATGACGGTAAGCCTCTTTTTTTGTCTGGTGAATAAATGAACTGGCAGAGACCATGCTTCTGATAAAATTGACTCAATTACCAGACAAGGAAATAGTATGACTACTCGTTACAAAATACGACAAAACCTGATCTCCATTGGAGACGATTTCTGGATCGAGAACCAGGAAGGCAAAAAAGTCTACAAAGTGGATGGCAAGGTATTCCGCATCCGCAAGACGCTGGTCTTCGAGGATTTGAAAGGCAAGACGCTCTGTACGATCAAAGAACGCCTGCTGGCGATCCGCGATACGATGACCATTACCGGACCCGAAGGTGAAGATCTGGCTGTCATCAAAAAGGCGCTGATCACACCTCTGCGTGACCGCTGGTCGGTCAATGTCAAAAACGGGCCCGACCTGGACGTCCAGGGCAACATCTTCGATTATGAATATTCGATCAAACAGGGTTGGAATAAAGTTGCCGAGATCTCCAAGAAATGGTTCCGCCTCACCGATACGTACGGCGTGGAGATCGATCCCGGGCAGAATGACATCCTCATTCTGGCGGTGGCGATTGCCATCGATATGATGGTGCATGATGAGGATGATAAAAAAGAAAAACGAAAAGATAAGAAAGATAAATAAAAGTAACTTGATCGGTACCCAGGTCAACGCTGATCTTGCTGAAAATATCAGCCGCGAATTACCGCGAATGGTTTAAAGATTCGCGCAATTTCGTGTAATTTGCGGCTAGGCGTCTTCCTGACTATTTTCTTTTTTCTTCCAGTGACTTTACCAATAATTCCCGCGCGACAGCCGGGTCCGCTGTGCCTTTTATAGTGTGCATTACCTGACTTATGAATCTTTGGAAGTTGGTATCTTTTCCTCGTGGCATAGGCTCATTTCGTAGACCATCTGTCGTGCATAATCGCCATCGTCCCAGGCTCCACTAATTGACGGAAGTATTCGTTCATTTTTTCGGCAGAGCAGGGATAATCATTGTCGATCCACCAAGTAAGTAAAGTAATAAACGAACTGGCCACATAGTGCGCCAACAGTTCAGGTGGCATGTCTTTACTACTCTTGGGCAATTGCGGTTTAAGGTGGTCGAGCAGATAGCCATGTAGATATTTCTGGACGTGTGTCAGTGTGATGTAGCCTCCCTGTCGTTTTTGCACCTGCTGAAACATGGACAGGCTCAATGCCCAGGGGGTCTCATTATCAAAAGTTCGTCCCGAGAGAAAGTCGTCAAATTCGGCGCGCAGGGGTTCAAAACCGCTGAGCAACAATTGTTCCTTGTCCTCAAAATGTGCGTAGAACGTGGAACGCCCCACATTGGCGCGGTCGATCACATCCTGCACCGTGACCTTTTCGTATCCCTTTTCCAGAATCAATTCACTCAAGGCGTTCTGAAGTAATTGTCTCGTGCGCTGTACGCGGCGGTCTACGAACTTTTTTGCCATGCGGCTTTCTCCTTGTCCTTCCCACGAAGAATGTCCTCGCGGCAAATTTTCTGAACAAATCCTTTTTTCATGTTCAATATCGAACGACTTCAGCGCATTTGATTGTTGACATTGGCTTGCGGTCCTCGTATAACATAATCGAACACTGTGTTCAGAAACGTATATAGTGTACATCAATTTCTTTTAGTTGAAAAGGAGCAAAGATGGAAACTCAATTGATAAGTCACACCCAGGCGATGGTAAAGCCTGTTGAGGAAAACCGCCTGATCGAGTTACGACGCGTCTCCAAGGCATACGATGTGGCTGCCGGGAAATTCCTGGCATTGAAAGATGTTGATATGCAAGCCGATGCGGGCGAGTTCGTTGCCGTGGTCGGAAAGTCCGGGAGCGGAAAGTCCACGCTCATCAACATGATCACCGGCATCGACACCCCCACTTCGGGTGAAGTGTATGTCGCGTCCACGGCTGTTCATGCTCTGGATCAGGAACAGTTGGCGGTATGGCGCGGAAGAAATGTGGGAGTCGTTTTTCAATTCTTTCAGCTGCTTCCTACGCTGACCATTGCGGAGAATATTGTCCTGCCGATGGATTTCTGCAACACGTTCCCGGTGAGCGAACGACGGGCGCGCGCTGTTTCTCTATTGGAGAAAGTAGGCATCGCCGAGCAGGCAGATAAACTCCCCGCGGACCTCTCCGGCGGACAGCAGCAAAGAGCTGCTATCGCGCGTGCGCTCGCGAACGATCCTCCGCTTGTCGTCGCCGATGAGCCGACTGGGAATCTCGACTCCGCCACCTCTGATGCGGTTATGCAGTTGTTCGCGAACCTGGCGGCGGAGGGGAAAACGGTCTTGATGGTGACGCACGAACGCGACCTGACGCGTTACTTCACGCGCTCCATCACGTTGGCGGACGGCATAATTGTGAACGAAGCGAATGGATGGAAAAAATGAACAGCCCGCGTTGGAAGAAATTATTGCGTGACCTGCAGGCCTCGCGCGGACGTATGGCGATGATGGCGATCGCGATCGCTGTGAGCATCTTTGGCGTGGGCATGATCCTGAGCGCCTATACCATTCTGAGTCGAGAGATGAAGATCAATTACCTGGGCACGAATCCCGCCTCGGCGTTCATCGAGCTGGACCGAGTGGACGAGGCGCTGGTGAAAGCCGTCAGCGAGCGCCCGGACATTTCGGAAGCCGAAGCGAGTTCATGGGTAACCGCGCGCGTCGAAGTGGACTCAAATGAGTGGATGCCTGCCTTGTTGTTCGTTATCCCCGACTTTGAGGCGACACATGTCAGCACCGTTGCTTCGGAAGCGGGTGCGTATCCTCCCTCGGAACAAACGATCCTGGTCGAACGTGAAGTCCTGCCCATGCTGGATCTGGAAATTGGCGATGCACTGACCGTGCAAACATCAAACGGCACCAAACAACAAATCAAGATTTCGGGGACGGTGCATGATCCCGCGCTGGCGCCTGCCTGGCAGGAACAAACGGTGTACGGGTATCTCACGCCGGCTACCCTGACGACACTGGGCGAGAGTGACACCCTGCATATTCTCAAAGTAGTTGTGAGCGATAAGCCCTATGATATGGCGACGATCGATGCAACGGTGAGCGAGTTAGCGGTGTGGCTGCAGGGACAGGGATATGTGGTGGATGAGATTCGCATTCCCCCGCCGGGCAGGCATCCGCATCAGAGCCAGATGAATTCTGTGCTTACCCTGCTGCTCGTTTTCAGTTTGATGGCTTTGCTATTGAGCGCCATTCTGACCGCGACCATGATTAATGCCTTGCTGGCGCAGCAGATCCGTCAGATCGGGATCATGAAAGCCATCGGCGCCCGCTCTGTACAGATCACAGGGTTGTACCTGGTCCTGATCGCTGCATTGGGCATGCTGGCGTCGCTTGTCGGCATCCCGTTGGGTATTGCGGCAGGACGCGTCTTTGCGAGCGTTGTGGCGCAGCTTCTCAACTTGAAGATCTACAGCGACGCTGTTGCCGCGTGGGTCTACCTCGTGTTGTTGTTGATGGGGATCCTGATCCCGCTCCTGGTCGCACTGAACCCGATCCTGCGCACCACGCGCATTACCGTCCGGGAAACGCTCAACGATTACGGCATCAGCCGCGGGTCGGCTGCCTCGCAGCTGCAGGATGGCTGGCTCCGCCGCATCCGGTTCTTCGACAATACCCTGATCCTTGCGCTGCGGAACACGTTCCGCCGGCGCGGACGATTGTTCCTCACGCTGAGTCTGCTCTCCGCTGCCGGGGCGATGTTCATGACCGGCATCAACGTGCGGAATGGATGGCAGGCTTATCTCGACCAGGCTGCAGCGGACCGTCACTATGACCTAGAGGTCCGTTTTCACTCCCCGATCCCCACAGAACAAGTGGAGTCCGTCCTTTCCAACGTCCCTGGCTTGGAAAAAAGCGAAGCGTGGAGCATGGTCCCTGCTGCCCTGTATCGACCGGATGAACTGGATATCGTGCGGACCTACCCCGATGGCGGTCACGGCAGTTTTACGCTTCGTGCCACTCCACTGGAGAGCAGGCTGATCGAAACTCCGCTGTTGGCTGGGCGCTGGCTGCAGGCAGGCGAAATGGATGCTGTTGCACTCAACCAAAATGCAGCGGCCCTGTTCCCCAATGCGCAGCCGGGCGACGAAATCCAATTGCTGATCGAAGGTCAGCCTAAAACCTTCCGGCTGGTCGGCATCATCCGCCAGATCCTTTCGCCGGCCGCGGCATACGTGCTGCCGGAAACGTTTGCCGATGCCACAGGGCAGCCTCTTGAAACGACGAATGCCGTCCGCATCGTCATGCGTGGGCGCGACGAGACGGTGATCGCCTCCACCACCCGGGAGGTCGAGCAGGCATTTGCGAACGGGAACGTCAGTGTGAAAGTGATGGTTTCAGAGGCATTGCTGGGTGAGGCTATCAGCGGTCATGTATATATCTTTATCGTTGCCCTGATGTTGATCTCCACAGTCATGGCGGTGGTCGGCGCGCTCGGGTTGACCTCCAGCATGGGCACAAGCGTCATCGAGCGGACGCGCGAGTTTGGCGTCATGCGCGCGATCGGGGCGAGATCGAAAACGATCCTGCGGAACATCATCAGTGAAGGAGTCTTCATTGGGCTGATGAGTTGGTTGATCGCCCTGCCGCTCTCCGTTCCGCTGTCGCTGGGAATTGACTACCTGATCGGAATGATGTCTTTCCGTTCACCGTTGCCATTGATCGTATCGCCCGTAGGTCTGGCCATCTGGTTGTCGGTCATCGTCCTGGGATCGATTGCGGCAAGTGCCTATCCCGCCCAACAGGCGTCGCGCCTGACCGTTCGTGAAACACTATCATATGTTTAAAAGGAGCATCGAAGATGGAACAGAAAACCGAAACAAGAAAGAAGATTGTGAAAGTGATCGTGTGGGTGGTCGTCATCGCGGCCTTACTGGCGACTACTCACATCATCGTCAACAACTTCAATGGTTTGGAATTTTTCAAACAATTACATGGAGGGTAATCACGGAAAACACCGCAGGACTCTGCTTGTGAGTCCTGCGGTGTGGATTTAGGGGTATTGAGAGATGGCACTACTTTTTGCGTTCTTCCAGTGACTTTACCAGCAACTCCCTCGCAACCGTTGGGTCCGCTTTGCCTTTCGTGGCACGCGCGACCTGTCCCATGAACCACTGCAGGAGCGTCTCTTTGCCTGCGAGATATTGTTCTACTTCCTTGGGATTATCGTTCAACACTTTTGCGACAGTTTCCTGAATAAATCCTTCATCTGAAACCTGGGCAAGGTTCTTTGCCCTGACGATCTCCTCTGGTTTGCCGCCGCTCTTGAACATTTCGCCCAGTACGACTTTTCCTGCATTGCCGCTGATGGCTTTCTCGGTGACCATGTCGATCAGCCTGGCAAAGTCCTCGGCGGGAATGGGAATGTTCGTCACGTCGATGTTCATGTCGTTGAGGTAGCGCATGAATTCACCGGCGATCCATGAACTGACTGTCTTGGCAGGACTCTTCGACTTTGAAACTACCGCTTCGAAGTAATCTGCCAGTGCTTTTTCGGAGGTGAGAAGGCGCGCTTCCTGCGGCTTCAACTCATATTGTTCGATGAAGCGGCGTGTCTTGGATTCAGGCAATTCTGGCAAAGACTCACGAATTGAATCGATCCAGCTTTGCTCGAGCACAAGAGGGGGGATGTCGGGTTCGGGGAAGTAGCGGTAGTCATGCGCGCTTTCCTTGCCGCGCTGCGAGTAGGTCTTGCCGGTCGCATCGTTGAAGCCGAGTGTTTCCTGTTCCACGGTCCCGCCGCGTTCGTAGATCTCGCTCTGGCGCTTGATCTCGTATTCGGTTCCGAGCGTCAGAGCGCGGAAGGAGTTGAGGTTCTTGATCTCGGTGCGGGTGTTGAATATGTCACTGCCGGCTTCGCGCACCGAGACATTCGCCTCGAAGCGGATCACGCCTTTTTCCATGTTGCCGGAGTTGACGCCCAGATAGCGCAAAATGGCACGCAATTTGGTCGCATAGGCTTTGACTTCTTCCGGCGAACACATATCAGGCTCGGTGACGATTTCCAATAACGGGACCCCGCTGCGGTTGTAGTCGATGAACGAGTAGCCGTCCGCGTGAGAGAGCTTGCCTGTGTCCTCTTCCAAATGGACGCGGCGGACCCTCACATCCTTCGGGCCTGCTTCCGTTTCGATATGGATCTTCCCATTCGTGGCGAGCGGCTGGTCGTATTGCGAGATCTGGTATCCCTTCGGCAGGTCGGGATAAAAATAATTCTTGCGGGCGAAGATACTCTCAGTGTGGATCTCGCATTCGAGCGCTAGCCCAACCCGGACCGCCAGCTCGACAGCTTTTTGGTTAAGCACCGGCAACGAGCCAGGTTGGCCCGTGCAAGTGGGGCAGATGTAGCGATTGGGCTTCGCGGTGATCGAATCGACGACTTCGCATCCGCAAAACATTTTGGATTTCGTGAGCAATTCCGCGTGGACTTCGAGTCCGATGACAGGTTCGTATTTCATAGTTAATCATTCCAGCAGGGCGGATGTTGGGTATGCCAGTCCGTCTGGCTTTGATACATGTAACCTATGCGCAACAACATCTCTTCCGACAAATGCGGACCGATGATCTGCATGCCGATGGGGAGCCCGTTCGAGAGTCCGCATGGGACAGACATGGCAGGGATGCCCGCCATGTTGACCTCGACCGAGAATACATCCGAAAGATACATGTCGAGCGGATTGGAAACCTTCTCGCCGATGCGGAACGCGGTGGTCGGTGCGACCGGCGTGATCAACGCGTCACAGACTTCAAATGCCTTTTCAAAGTCCTGGCGGATCAACGTGCGGACTTTCTGTGCCTTCAAATAGTAGGCATCGTAGTATCCAGCGGAAAGAGCGAACGTTCCGAGCATAATGCGGCGTTTGGTCTCTGCGCCAAAGCCGACTTCGCGTGTCTTCAAGTAGACATCCAGCAGACCCTCTACATCGCGTTTCGATAACCCGAAGCGGATGCCATCATACTTCGCAAGGTTGGAGCTTGCCTCTGCAAATAAGATCAGATAATACACAGGGATGGCGTACTGTGTGTGGGGCAGCGAAACTTCCATCACTTCCGCGCCGAGACCTTCAAGCTGCCTGATCGCGGTGCGAATGGATGCATTGATTTCTACATCCAGCCCTTCGACGAAATATTCTTTTGGGATGCCAATCCGCAGTCCGCGCAGGTTTTCGGTTTTCCTCAAAATTTCAGAGTAAGGCTGGATCGCTTCAACTCTTGACGTGCCGTCTTTGGGATCATGTCCTGCAATCGCCTCGAGCACCAATGCAATATCGTAGGCACTGCGCGCCATCGGGCCGATCGTGTCAAACGACGAAACCAGCGGGAGCAAGCCATAGCGTGACACGCGCCCGTAGGTCGTCTTGAGCCCGGTCACACCACAAAATGAGGCGGGCATGCGGACCGATCCGCCGGTGTCTTCGCCGAGGGTGAAGGGAGCCAGTCCCGCCGCGACCGCTGCAGCCGATCCGCCGCTCGAGCCGCCTGGGACGTGATCGAAGTTCCATGGGTTGCGCGTAGTGAAGAAGCCGGAATTTTCGGTGGAGGAGCCCATGCCGAACTCATCCATGTTGTTCTTGCCGAGCAGCACTGCGTTGGTGGACTTCAACTTCTTGATGGCAGTGCAATCGTAGAATGGTTTGTAATTTTCAAGGATCTTCGAGGAACAGGTGGTGGGAATGCCGCGCGTCGAAAGGGAATCTTTGGCAGCGTAGGGGATGCCCGTTAACGGAGCCACACCTTCACCGGACTTGATGCGCTTATCTGCCTCTCGGGCCTGCTCGATGGCGCGCTCTTTAGTGACGGTCACATATGACTTGATCTTCGGATCCAGTCGCTGGATACGTTCCAGATATGCCCGTGTGAGTTCCTCGGCAGAAATCTTGCGACTTGCGAGCAGTTCGTGTGTTTCCTGAACACTTAATTCATAGAGTTCCATAAGCGCCTACTGCTCGATGAGGACGCGCGGGATGACAACGTAATCATCCTTTGCCTGCGGCGCGTTGCCAAGAAATTCCTGGGTTGGAACAGACTCTTCCACTTTGTCTGCGCGCATCACACTTTTGTTTGCGGAAGACAAATACGCGGGCGGAACATTTTCCGTATCCAGTTCATTCAGGATGCTGAAATATTTCAAGATATCCTGGAATTGTGGGACGAACGTCTTTGTCTCTTCGTCCGTCAGATCCAGACGGGCAAGAGATGCGATTTCCCTGACCAGCTTTTCGTCAACTTTGACTTCTTCTTTTTGGCTCATAGGTTTCTCCGTTGGTCGAGTAGGGCGGATGATGGATGTCCAGCTCCTATACTTGCATGATTTGCTTGGCAAATCACACACACACCTGTCCCGGGTGCAGGCCGTCTCGCGTCCCGAACGGGGTGCGAGGAGTACAGATGTCGAGACCAACTTTTCTCTAAACGATCTTTATCATAGCGGTATTTATTCGTGGTGTTGGACCATGTATTGTACAAAACGCATACCAGCCAGCACCTGGTGGATCCTTTGTTCGGTCAGCGTGCCGATGTACTTGCCCAGCTGCGTTTTATCCACCATGAACACTCGCGAAGCCACTACAACACTTTGTCTGGAAAGATTTGCTTCACCTTCATCAAGTAACACGTTGCCAGGCTCTTTTGCGTGCTTCAGATTTGAGGTTAATGCACACACTGTCACCATGGTTGATGTGTCGTCCGGAATAACAACATATGGGTGCGTGTGATGGGATGCAATTCTGTTCGAGTCGCTCGGCGAAACCCAAAATATATCGCCCGGCTTAATGCTCATTCAGACTTGTCCTGATTTGTTGCCCGGGTATTTCTTTGTGCTTCGTTTTCTTCCAATTGTTTTCTAATCCAGCGCATAAGGTTAATTGCCTTATGTTCAGGCAGAAAACACGCACCAACGGTTTCGGCAAATGGGACAGGAAAACGAAAATCGTCGACCTGGTACCATATGGCTCCGTCTGTGCAGTATGCAAATTTTGCTGTCTTGTTTATCACCAGGTCTCGTAAGTTCATTTTTGTTTATCTCTTCCTGTTGAGCAGTCGTTGCTACTCAACTTTGATATGCAATTCTTTCAGTTGCTTCAACTCCACTTCAGAGGGCGCATCTGCCATTACGTCGCGCCCGGTTTGATTCTTCGGGAATGCGATTACTTCGCGGATGTTCGGTTCGTCCGCCAGCAGCATGATCAGACGGTCGATGCCGGGTGCCATACCGCCATGGGGAGGTGCACCATATTCAAAGGCTTCCAGCATGTGCCCGAACTTTTGCTCGATTTCATCGCCCTTGAGTCCCAGCAGTTGGAAGACCCTGAGCTGGATGTCGCTGCGGTGAATACGGATCGAACCCGAGGCCATCTCATAACCGTTGCAGACCATATCGTAGGCGTCCGAGAGGATCTCGGCGGGGTTGGTCTCGAATTTTGGCAGGTCAGCGAGTTGCGGCATCGTGAAGGGATGATGTTCAGCATCCCATTTCTTTTCCTCTTCGTTCCAGGCGAACATTGGGAAGTCTACCACCCAGGCGAATGCCATCATGTCTGGATCGGCAAGCTCCAGTTTGTCGCGGAAGATCAGGCGCAAACCGCCAAGGACTTTATTCACGATCGCGCGTTCATCGGCAGCGAACAGGATGAGATCGCCTTCCTTTGCACCGCCCCTGGATTTGACCGCCTCCGCCTCTTCCGGTTTGATGAATTTCGCGGCGGTCCCTTTTAAGCCTTCGCCTGCTATCGCTAAAGTGGCCAAACCCTTCGCTCCGAACCCCTTCGCCGACTCGGTCAGGGCGTCCACTTCCTTACGGGAGTAATCGGCACAGCCCGGCGCGACGATGCATTTGATCACGCCGCCCGCTTCGATAGCGGATTGAAAGACACGGAAATCGCTCCTGGCAAAGATATCAGTGACGTCGACCAATTCCATGCCAAAGCGCAGGTCGGGTTTATCGATCCCATACCTTTCCATGACCTCATGATGAGAGAACTTGGGCCAGGGTGTGGAGAGTAATTTCTTGTGGGGTGCAACCGCAGGGATCATCTCGGTGTATAGTTCCTCCACCAGCGCCAGGATCTCATCGCGCTGGACAAACGACATTTCCAGGTCAAGCTGGGTGAATTCAAGCTGACGGTCGCCGCGCAGATCTTCATCGCGGAAACAGCGCGCGATCTGGAAGTAACGGTCCATGCCCGCGACCATCAACAACTGCTTGAGTTGCTGCGGCGATTGGGGCAGGGCGTAAAATTGTCCCGGGTAAAGGCGTGAAGGGACAAGAAAGTCGCGGGCGCCTTCAGGCGTTGCTTTGAAGAGGATAGGTGTTTCGATCTCAATAAAGTTTTTCTCATCGAGAAAATCGCGCATGAACTTGACAACCTTGTGGCGCAGGACAAGGTTGCGGGTCATCCGTTCACGGCGCAGGTCGAGATAGCGATAACGGAGGCGCGTGTTCTCATCGGGCAGGTCATTCTCACCGCTCACCATGAAAGGCAAGGTTTTGGCAGGGTTCAATACTTCGATGGATTGGGCGATCACTTCCACTTCGCCGGTTTGCATTTTGGGATTCTCCATGCCTGCCGGCCGTCTCTGAACCGTACCAGTGACCTGGAGCACCCATTCCATGCGGACGTTTGTAACCGTATCCAGCGTTTCCTTCGATAGATTGGGATTGACGGTTACCTGGATAATGCCGTAGCGGTCACGCAGGTCGAGGAAGATGACCCCACCGTGGTCGCGGCGGCGGTGGACCCAGCCTGCAAGTATCACCTGCTGATCGATGTGTGTGGCCCTCAATTCGCCACAGGTATGGGTTTTGTGCATTGTGCGCCTCCAAATTCGTTTTCACCACAAAGATCACAAAGGGGCACAAAGAAAATCTGGAAGAAGTACTCACTCGAGGCGCCTTCCCAGCCTTGGTGATCTTTGTGTTCCTCGTGGTTAGATGTAGATAAAATAAATCGCCCTTCGCTATTGCGTTGGGCGATTGGTTTCCTTTCAGGACTTACTTTTCAACCAGCAAGGCTTCGCCCAACGATTTGATGATCGTCATTATCGTTATTATTATTGTGATTGGCGAAGTGCTGTCGATTTTCCATATTGACGGCATTATAGCACAATTCTTTAGATCATTATCAATTTTGAAAGCTCAATTAATTCTGTGGGGCTTGAAACACAATTTGGAAAGTTGTATCCTGTAGACAACTTTA
>DASTJG010000122.1:0-4145 GCA_035716785.1 Anaerolineales bacterium | reverse complement strand
GTTAAAACAGCGGACGTCACGTTTCGATTTGCTGAAAATCCCCGGTTTAGCAGAGATGGCATGGACAAGCGTAGCAGTCCCGTGGATAATTCCCTCATGAATACTCAACCTGACCCCCACCAATTTGCTCGTGACGCCTGGGAAGCCAATGCCGAAGTCTGGGATGCGCGCATGGGCGACGAAGGCAATGATTTCTTCAACATAGCTTGCTGACCTGTTCTTGAATTCCAAGATTTGCAAAAGGTTGTCCACGGCGACATTTTCAGGCACCGTTCCCCAGTATTTGATAAAAGCTAGATTAGCCACAGCTTAGGCAGTGGCGGTAGTCATGGAGTGATGATTCCACCATGTGATCAAAGCCAAGCTAGCGGACTGCTGCAAAGCAGTTGTCTGCTATTCGCTCACTGGTTATTCCGGTCATTCCAGGTATTGGAAAAGCATATATAAGGAATATAATGTTCTGAGAAGGAAAACCTAAATTGATCCCATCTAGAAGCTATGACCACCCACCCCTGATCATGACCAAGCTCTCAGCCCCTCAACTGCGCGTCAGCCTGGTTCCGCGTCCCCGCTTGCTTAGTCTGCTATCTGGGGGCATGGCGCCTGCGCTCACTCTTGTTTGTGCTCCGGCGGGCTATGGCAAGACAACTCTTCTGACCGAATGGATCGCTAGCCTTCAAAAGTCAAAAGATACTCGAATTTCAAAGGTTTGTTGGTTGTCTCTGGACGAGGGAGACAACGATCCTGCTCTTTTCCTAAATTATCTGATGGCCTCTTTCAGAAGTGGGAATCCTGAAATGGGCACTTCAGTAGAAACACGCGCCATGCTCAATTCATTTCCACTTCCGCCCTTACAGGTAATCCTTGGCGCCCTAATCAATGAACTGAACGACCTCACTGCCCCCGTGCACCTCGTGCTTGACGATTATCAATGCATTACAAATCCTATTATTCACGAAGGGATGTCGTATTTTCTCCATCATTTACCTCCAGCAGTACACCTGGTGATCGCGACACGATTGGATCCGCCGGTGACGCTGGCCCGGCTGCGCGCCCGTAATCAGCTCGCCGAGGTTCGCGCGGCTGAACTTCGTTTCACCCTGGATGAAATTGCGGCCTTTCTTATTCAAATCATGAAACTCCCTGTCTCCGCTGAAGATATTTCCGCGCTGGAAACCCGGACAGAAGGATGGGTTGCTGGGTTACAGATGGCAGCTTTATCAATGCAAGGTCGGTCGGACATCTCTCAATTTATCCAAGTCTTTTCCGGTAGTCATCGATATATCTTGGATTATCTGGCAGAAGAGGTGCTTAACCGCCAATCCGAAGATGTACGGAATTTCTTGTTAACCACCTCCATCCTGGAACGCCTTAGCGGTCCGCTATGTGATGCAATCATTGGCGAAGCCCAAAACAACTCGCAGGAAATCCTTGAATACCTTGATCGGAGCAATCTCTTCCTCATCGCGCTTGATGATGAGCGGACCTGGTTTCGGTATCACCACTTGTTTGCCGATCTTTTGCGGGCCCGCCTCGGGCAGTCCCAACCCGCTCTTGTGCCCAAGTTGCATCTCCTTGCCTCAGATTGGTTTGATCAGAACGGCTTCACGGCTGAGGCGATCCAGCACAGTCTTGCCGCCGCAGATCATGAACGGGCGGCTAACCTGATCGAGCGATACGGCCCGTCCCGCTGGTCGGCCGGCGATCCAGCCATCCTGATGCTAATAAGCCGTTTATCCCCTGATAGCCTGAACAGGCGGCCAAAATTGGCCCTCTATCAGTCGTGGATGCTGATCGCTCAGGGACAATCTGAGGCTGCGCTTGCACTCTTAAATAGCCTGAAAGAACGTCTACCGCCAAATGATGCCAATACAGATGTCCTTTGGATAGAGGCTTTAATCCATCTGCTGAAAGCTTATGCAGACCCAATAATCGAGACACAGGTTCAGGTGGATTTGCCTGATTACCATGCACTTGAGCGAATCCCCGAGCAGGATCTTGGTTTGCGCAATAGCGCAGACTTCCTTTATGCCATAGTGCTGAACCGGAAGGGGGAATTTGACCGCGCTGCCCAGATCTTGCGAGATAGCATCGAGCGCTCCCGCTCGGCCATTGTCGTTTCATTGGCCGTTCCGGTGCTTGCCCGTATCCTAATCATGCAAGGCCGGTTGCCAGAAGCAGCAGCCCTGTGCCAGAAATACCTGGAAACCGGTCTGGAGCGTGGAAAACCTGGCTTCTACTCCGCCGGCAGCCTGAACATTGTATTGGGCGAGGTTTTGCTTGAGTGGAATGATCTGGAAAACGCCGAGCAGCAAATCCAGGCGGGGATCCGGGCCAATGCGCCCTTGCAAAATGTGGTGTGGGATGTTATTGGTTATTCGGATCTGGTGGCTGTACAATCCGCCACGGGTGACCTAGCGAAAGCCGCGGAGACCTGGGAGCAGTTGAAAGTTTTACTCCGAGGGCGAACCAAAACGCCGGATATCGAGGAAGAGCTCACCACTGTTCAGGCCCGATTGTGGCTGGCGCAAGGCGACCAGCAAAACGCCGATGCATGGGCCGACCAGATATCATTATCCAAACCGCTCGACTATCTTCAAGGTTGGCCCCATGTGACGCTTGCTCGAGTGCGCTTGGCCCAAGGCAGATACAGGGAAGCACAACACATCCTGGAATCTCTATCGAAGCAGCCAGGGGCAGCGCAGCGCCTGCACCGGCAAATCCGCATCGATCTCCTGTTAGCCCTTACCCTGCATAGGCAAAATCAGTTGCCCCGAGCGCTGCAGGCGCTTGAAGCCTGTTTTGCTATAGCCCAGCCGGGTGGATACTGCCGCCTGTTCCTTGACTCTGGCCCACCAGTCAAAGAACTCCTCCTGGCTTACCTCCGCAGCCCAACTCCTCGCTATAAAGCCTATGCCCAAAAGCTAATAGATGCTTTCCCTGGCGAATCGCCCAAGGTATCCACGATAAAGATGGATGCGCTGATAGAACCCCTGACTCCACGCGAGTCAGAGGTGTTCGGTCTGATGGCTGCCGGCTTCTCTAACGGCCAGATCGCGGAAAAGCTAATCCTCTCAGAAGGGACAGTCAAGTTCCACGTTCACAGCATTCTGGTGAAAATCGGGGTCCACAGCCGGACCCAGGCGATCATCAAAGGAAAAGAGTTGAAACTCGTGTAAAAGGCAGCGTTTCCATAACGCGCCTTCCAGGCACTCTCCGGTCCCCCTGCATTTCCACGGGGATCTTTTTGTTCTTCCCCAGTGAAAAACAATCCTAAAACCAATCTATCTATAGAAGCCAACCTAGTTGGGTTGGTTTTATGATGATTGACGAAGAACAGAGTGCGATTCGTAGAAAGGATGATGATGACAAAAGGAACACAAAACAATTCAAACAAGCAAGAGAACGCGAGTTCACAACTGAAGAAACCAGTAGACGGTGTCGAAGTGACTCGCCCATCTCAGGTGACGTCCGATGGTTATGAGATCAAGATCAAGGACCATTTGGAAACCTATTGGTTCGAGTGGTTCAAGGGCTGGTCTATCACCAACTTAGAGAATGGCGAAGTCCTTCTCAGCAGTTCGAAGATCGACCAGTCCGCATTACACGGCGCTTTGAACAAGATCTCGAACCTGAATCTGACTCTTCTCTCTGTAACCCGTGTTTCAGAGAAAAAATAATCGGTGGTAGCGTTTCACCACCTCGCCCTTCTCAGTCTATCCAAGAAAAACTAACAAGAATCTGGAGAAAAGAAATGAATACCCTTTCGATTATCCTGTCATCTGTGACCATTCTCATGGTGCTGTCCCAGTTGATCTGTGGTCTCTGGCTGAAATTCCAGGGTACGGATGCCGGTAGTGTTGCTTTTCATATCCGATTTGGCATTGGGACAGTCGCTATGACACTCATCACCGTAACCGTCATGCTCATCTCTGTTCTAAAGAATTAGCAGACGATTTACGCAGTGACGGGCGTGCATAAGATCCCTTTCAAACGATTCATCATTGGAACGGTGGGGATCGATCTGCTGGTCCCCACCACTTCCAACAAGGAGGTTACCTATGGCTAAGTCTGCATCTTCAGCGGAGCTTTTATCCACCAAGATTCATCTCCGAATGCCTGATCAGCTTCATGTCTTCACCCGT
>DASTJG010000121.1:0-5506 GCA_035716785.1 Anaerolineales bacterium | reverse complement strand
ATCCGCGTGAGCTGGGACTGGATGCGAACGCTCCGATGACAGTCGAGGGTGTCACGGCAACCTTCGAGGAAATGCGACTCGGTGTGGAAGAAGGAAACACGCGTCTGGTCTGGATCGGCAACCGGCGCATCGGCAAGATCGAAATCCAGAAAAAGGCCTGGGTCACATCGGGCGGCTTGACCCCGGACAACTATCAGCAGGTCATCCAGGGAAAGAACATCAAAATTACGCATGCAGATGGAACCGTGGAAACGGTCCGCGGCGACGATTTTTCAGGCGCCCTGCTCAACAGTCTGACCGTGGCCATTCCATCCACGATCATCCCGATCCTGATCGCCGCCTTTGCAGCATACGGTTTTGCCTGGATGCGTTTTCCGGGCCGGCGCTTCTGGTTCATTATGACTGTGGCGCTGGTGGTTGTGCCTCTGCAAATCGCCCTTGTCCCGGTGTTAAGGGACTTTGCCGGGCTGGATCTCAACGGGACATTCCTGGGCATCTGGCTGGCCCATACCGGATTCGGGTTGCCATTAGCTACTTATCTGCTGTTCAACTACATCAGCGGACTCCCGCGCGAGACTCTGGAAGCCGCATTCATCGACGGCGCTTCGCACTTCACGATCTTCACCCGCCTGATCCTGCCGCTCACCGTCCCGGCGCTGGCATCGTTCGCGATCTTCCAATTCCTCTGGGTCTGGAACGACTATCTAGTGGCTCTGATCATCCTGGGGCCCGATCCAAACGTGCGCGTGGTGACGATGAAACTGGCGTCGATTGTCGGTGACCGCGGGCAGGACTGGCATTTGCTGACCGCAGGCGCTTTCGTCAGCATGCTCATCCCGTTGTTCGTGTTCTTCTCCCTGCAGCGCTACTTCGTGCGCGGCTTGCTCGCCGGTTCCGTAAAGGGTTGATACCGCGTTTGTGATCAAACGAATCCTTTCCTTTGACTGGGCTCTGTGGTTTTTTTGGATCATGGCAACCACCTGGGGATGGCTGTTAGGCAGCTTTATTCCAGGACTGACGCTGGTCATTTCAGGGTTCATGGTGGCAGTATTCCAATGGCTGGTTTTACAGGGGCGGCTTCCCCGCCCCTGGCGCTGGATACTCCTGACCAGCATCGGTTGGATTGCAGGATATCTCATTGGGTTTTATCTCCTCCCGCGAGAACTCGAGACCTTTACAGGATTGGTATTGGGGCTGACAACCGGCATCACGCAGTGGATCATCCTGCGTCGAGAACTGCACTGGGCAGGCTGGTGGATCGTCTTCAGCGTGATCGGATGGATTACGGGACTAAACCTGCTTTCCGGACTCTTCCTCACGGGAACAATGGCCGGTGCACTGACCGGGCTCTGTCTCGAAGTTTTGCTGCGGAATCCGAAGACCAGAATGATCCCGGTCAGCCCTGCACGGTGAATTATTTTATGTGATAGGGGTGGAGAAGTCAGTCTTGCCTGAAATTCTACATTCGTCATGAGACCCATTACAAGGAGCACTAAAGAACCAATCTTATGAATCAAAGCCTCTGGTATAAAGACGCCGTCTTCTATCAAGTCTATCTCCGCGCTTTCTACGACAGCAACGGGGATGGCCATGGAGATCTGCGTGGTCTCACTCTTAAACTGGATTACCTGAAAGACCTGGGCGTGAATTGCATCTGGCTGATGCCCATCTACCCCTCCCCGCTGAGGGATGACGGCTACGACATCGCGGATTTCTACAACATCGCCGAAACGTTTGGCACCGTGGAAGATTTCAAGATTCTCATCGAAGCCGCACACCGGCGCGACATTCGCATCATCATGGACCTTGTGCTGAATCACACATCCGATCAGCATCCCTGGTTCCAGGACTCCCGCGCCGACCGCGAATCGCCCTATCGAGAGTATTACGTCTGGAGTGACACCGACCAGAAATATAAAGACGCACGCATCATTTTCATCGATACCGAACCATCCAACTGGACGTGGGATGAAAAGGCAGGTCAGTATTACTGGCATCGCTTCTATGCCAGCCAGCCCGATCTGAATTACGACAGCCCCAAAGTACAGGAGGAAATGCTCAAGGTTGCCAGCTTCTGGCTCGAGCTGGGCATCGACGGATTCCGTGCGGACGCGGTCCCGTATTTGTTCGAGCGCGAAGGCACAAACTGTGAAAACCTGCCCGAGACCCATGCATATCTCAAGAAGCTGCGTGCCTTCATGGACAAAAATTATCCGGGGCGCATCCTGCTGTGTGAAGCAAACCAATGGCCGGAGGATGTACGTCCCTACTTCGGGGATGGCGACGAATTCCACATGGGATTCCATTTCCCGATCATGCCGCGTATCTACATGGCGATCAAAAAGGGACGCGCCGAAGATATGGTCGAGATCCTGCGCCGCACGCCTCCCATCCCCGAGAATTGTCAGTGGTGTATTTTCCTGCGCAACCATGACGAACTGACCCTCGAGATGGTCACCGAGGAGGAACGACAATGGATGTGGGCGCAATATGCACCCGAACCACGTATGCGTCTCAACCTGGGCATCCGCCGCCGGCTCACGCCTCTGCTCGACAACGATGAACGCAAGATACAGCTGGCGTACTCGCTGCTTTTCACACTTCCGGGTTCCCCGATCCTTTACTACGGCGATGAGATCGGCATGGGAGATAACATTTGGTTGGATGACCGCAATGGTGTCCGCACGCCGATGCAATGGGAAGCGGGAACAACTGCCGGCTTTTCCAGGGCTTCATCCCTGTATGCGCCAGTGATCGAGGGCGAAACCTACGGTCCAGCGCGGGTCAACGTTGAATCCCAGCGTGCCGATCCAGGCTCACTATGGAACGTGATTCGTCATATGGTCGATGTACGAAAACAGCACCAAATGTTTGGTTGGGGACAGTTTGAGTGGATCGATTTCCAGAACGATGCCATCACAGCATTTCTAAGGACGTATAACAATGAGACGATCCTTGCGATTCACAATCTCAGCAATGAAAATCAAAAGATTGCGTACCCAATAAAAAAGCCGGTCAATTCCGTGACCGACCTTCTTACACAAAAACAGTTTGTCCCTGTAAAAGGAACTCTTGAAATTGGGTTGATGCCTTACGAATATCTCTGGTTGAAATAAAAAGAGAAACATCGCGCTGAGCGGAGGGCGAGCGAAGCGAGTCCCGCAGTCGAAGCGCATATGACAAGTGAGCCATCAACCATGAAGTAAGATTACTTCATCACCCGCGCTTCGCCTTCGGATTTCATCCTCCGCTCAGCGCGATATATCGCAATAATATTCTAATGTTCACCAACTGTATGCAACAACGCCATGTTCGGCGGGCGGACTGCACCCACAGGGAAACCGCAGATCAGCACAACCTGGTCACCCGACTGGACAAGCTGCGAGCGCATCAGAGCAGTATCCACATGATCGATCATTTCTTCCAGTGAGTTCACAAATGGGACAAGGTGTGGGCGGATGCCCCACATAAAAGCCATACGCCGGGCTGTTTCGGGGTTTGGAGTGAATGCCATGATAGGCACACGCGGACGAATTTTAGACATAAGCCAGGCGGTTCGTCCCTGCATCGTGAAGCAGGCAACTGCAGTGACATTTTTATCGTTGGCCAGTGCCTGCGCGGCGCGCGCCATGGAAGCCGCATCGCTTTGCTCGAAGCCGCTCACATGTTGTTCGATGCCCCATTCCAGAAAATGTGTCTCTGCCTCGCGGACAATACGATCCATCATTTGAACCGATTCGATCGGGTATTTGCCCGAGGCCGATTCAGCAGAGAGCATCACCGCATCTGTTCCATCGAAGACAGCATTCGCCACATCTGACGCTTCAGCGCGCGTGGGTAGCGGATTCGAGATCATCGATTCGAGCATCTGCGTGGCAGTGATGACCAGCTTGGCGTGCAGGTTGGCAGCCCGGATGATGTACTTTTGCTGGACAGGCACACGCTCAGGCGGGAGTTCCACGCCAAGATCGCCGCGCGCAACCATTACACCGTCTACAACATCGAGGATCGCCTCAAGATTATCGAGTGCCTCGGGCTTTTCAAGTTTTGCAATGAGCAGTGGTGGGCGTTTGCCATTCGAGAAACGGTCTATCGCATAACGGACCTTTTTGACATCGTCAGCGGTGCGCACAAAAGAGATCGCGACAGCATCGACGCTCTGAGAGATACCAAACGCCAGGTCCGCTTCGTCTTTTTCGGTAAACCCTGCAATGCGCAACCGGACTCCCGGAAGGTTGATCCCCTTATGAGAAGAAAGCGTCCCACCGACCACGACCTTCGCCAATAATGCATTGCGATCTTGCACGGAAAGGACTTCCAGCGTCAGGCGGCCGTCATCGAGCAGAAGCCGGTCCGAGCTTCGCACTGAATCGAAGAGCTGACGAAAATCCACCGGGATTCTTTTTTCACAGGCTTCCGGTGGTGTTGTCCCCGTGACATAGAGCATGACCTCTTCTCCATCCGAAAGCTGAATGGGTTCCGAAAGTTCTCCCACACGGATCTTGGGTCCCTGCAGGTCCTGTAGAATTCCAATGGAAACGCCGAGCTTTTCAGAGACTTTTCGGATGAGCGCGATCCGCTCTGCATGTTCCTCGTGTGTACCATGCGAAAAATTCATGCGAGCTACATTCATGCCGGCCAGAATAAGCTTCTCCAATATTTCTTCACTATGACTGGCCGGACCAATTGTTGCTACAATTTTTGCTTTATGTGTCATACCTCAATCCATACGTAGAAAATAGTTGCTGCCCCTTATCACGTTAATGGTACCCCATAAAATGAAGCCTGACGAGATGACACTCGTCAGGCTTTCCGGGTCAATCTACACAACCTGGTTATTGTTGAGGCGTGGAAGGACGCAAACCATATTTCAAAAATACCCACTGGGACAATATACCCAGCCCAAGGAGAAGATAAGCTACCAGATAAGAAGCATCGAACAGGGCAGTCCACAAATCAGCATTATCGACAGTCCATGCGTAGATACCCGAGGACTCGATCCAGGCATACAAGATGTCTGTAAACGAAAACACCAGTAGACCCAGCCAGGGGCGGGCAAAGGCGCCACCGCTGAAATGGCGGATCAGCCAAATCGCGACCACCGCCAGGAACAGATCACCAACAGGATAAAACGAATTGATGGCTACACCAAGTCGGTCTTCTACAGCCGCTCCCATACTCAGCACACGATAAACGAGAAAATAAAGTGCAAGCAACCCCAACGCCGTAAGTGCAGCACGGACCAACACATCCTGCCTGCTCGGTTGGGCAAGGATCTGGTATTGAATGAATAAGGCATAGGCAAAAAAGATGTAAGCGGTCATCCAAAAAATGTCTGCAACGCCTTCTGACACTTCACCCTGGGTAACATTCAAATATCCCCAGGTGATTTCTGCTATTACCCATAGCCATAGGCCAATTGCAAAATAAAGCCAAATACGACGAGGTATATCTGTCTTGTCATAGCGCGCCCAAACCATTGTAGTCACTGTAGCGGTCAAGGTAG
>DASTJG010000120.1:0-15740 GCA_035716785.1 Anaerolineales bacterium | reverse complement strand
GCACCCGAGCCGAAGGAGGCGGCCAGACCGGCCACCGTGCTGGAGTGTCAGAGACGGGCGCAGTGGTCAATGTTGTTGGTTCCTATGACCTGCCGCGCCAGCTTGTTCATCAGATAGTTTTCTTCGTTCAGGCATTTGGCGGACGTGAGTACGCCGATCTTGTCCGCGCCTTTGGTGTCGCGTACCGTCGCGAACTTTTTCGCCACGAGGTCCAACGCCACATCCCACTCGGTCTCGACCCATTCCCAGGGCGAGCCTTTGTGTTCCTTCTTGCCACCTTCGAGCAGGTAGCGCCGAACCTTCGGCTTCATGAGACGGTCAGGATGATGAACGAAGTCGTACCCGTAGCGGCCCTTCACGCAGAGATGGTTGCCGTTGACGGGAGCCTTCTCGGTGGAGGTGACGCGGACGATCTTCTCATCCTTGATGTTGAATTCGAACTGGCAGCCGACGCCGCAGTATGTACACGTGGTCATCACGAGGCGATCCGGCTTGCCCGCGCCCATCGACATCTTGTTGTCCAGGGCGCCGGTGGGGCAGTAGGCCACGCAGGCGCCGCAGGACTCGCAGCGGGCGTCGATCATGTCCGTGTCCGCGCCAGGAACGGGGTGCGTGTTGAAGCCGCGTTCCGCCATGCTCCAGACGAAGCGTCCCTGGATGTCGGTGCAGGCGCGTACGCAGCGGGTACACTGAATGCACTTGTTCAGGTCCACCCACACGAACGGGTTCGCGTCCTGGTTCACTTTGTGATGCGGCTTGGGCGCCATCGTAGCTTTGACGTCCAGCCCGTAATGCTCCACCCAGTGCATGAACTGGGTTTCCTGCTTCTGCCCATCTTCGTACTCGCTGTCGTGGTAGTTCGACATGAACAGTTCCAGGATGGTCTTGCGCGACTTCTCGATGCCCGCGCTGTGGGTTTCCACTTCCATGCCTTCGCTGACGGGCAGCGTGCAGGAAGCCATCGGCGTGCGCCAGCCTTTCACGTCCACCACGCACAAACGGCATCCACCGAACGGATGCAGGTCCGGGTGATCGCAAAGAGTCGGGATGGTCACGCCTGCTTCCGTCGCAGCCTGCAGGACGGTCATCCCTTCCGGCACCTGGACATCTTTGCCATTGATTTTGATGTTTACCATGAGTTCTCCTTACTTCTGCGTTGTTATCCAGTCTATGCTGCGACCGGTTCTTCTTCGTCTTCTTCGACGGTCATCGGGCAAACGCCGGTGGGGCAGACACCCAATCGGATGTGCGCTTCGACTTCCGTGCGGAAATGTTTGAGCATGTCGCGGACCGGGACGGAGGCGGTCTGCCCCAAGCCGCAGTTGGAAGCTCGTTCCATTTCCCGTCCGATGTCGAGCATTTTATCCAGGTCTTCGAGCTTGCCCTGGCCCTCGGTGATGCGCTTGACGCCTTCGTACAGGCGCTGCGTGCCGATGCGACAGGGTGTGCACTTGCCGCAGGACTCGAAACGGAAGAATTGAAGCAGGACCTTGGCGAGGTCCACGATGCAGGTGTTCTGATCGGCGATCAGCAGCGCGCCCGACCCAAGAGAGACGCCGGCTTTGCGGAAGGACTCGAAGTCCATCGGGGTGTCCTGCAAACTGGCCGGGATGATCGATCCGCTCGAGCCGCCGGTCTGCGCCAGCTTCAACACGCTGCCGGGCTTCATGCCCTTGGCGTAGATGTTGATGACCTCGCGCAGGGTGATGCCCATGGGCACCTCGATCACGCCGGTGAAGTTGACATTGCCCATGATCGTGTAGACCTTGGTGCCCGGGCTGCTCGGCGTGCCGAATGACTTGTACCATTCCGCGCCGTTGCGCAGGATCGCGGGGATGTTCGCCAGCGTCTCCACGTTGTTGACCAGCGTGGGCTTGTTCCACAGTCCGTTGGTTGTGGGGTAGGGCGGACGAGCGCGCGGCTCGCCGCGTTTGCCTTCGATCGATTCGATCAAAGCCGTTTCCTCTCCGCAGACATACGCGCCCGCCCCGGCATGGATGTGGAGATGGAAACTGAAATCGGTTCCGAAGATATTGTTTCCGAGGAAACCATACTCCTCAGCTTGATGGATGGCGCGTTCCAACCGGTGAAACGCCACGCCATATTCGCCGCGGATGTAGATGTAACCTTCGTCCGCGCCGATGGCATAGGCGGCAATCGCCATGGCCTCAACGACCACATGCGGGTCGCCTTCGAGCACGATGCGATCCTTGAATGTCCCGGGCTCGCTTTCGTCGGCGTTGCAGACCACGTACTTCTTCTCGCTGGGTGTGCCGCGCACGAAGCGCCACTTGCGTCCGGCGGGGAAGCCTGCGCCGCCGCGGCCCTGCAGTCCAGACTTCTCGATTGTCTCAATCACCTGCTCGGGAGTCATCTCGGTCAGCGCTTTACCGAGAGCCTGATATCCGTTTTCAGCGATGGCTTCTTCGATGTTGTCCGGGTCGATGCGACCGGCGCGCTCCAACACGATGCGCTGCTCGGAGGGGTTGTAGCCTTTGCGTGCTCGCAGCCAGCCGATGTTGCCGCTCAATTGCTTGGGCGGAGCCAGCAGGTCGCTGGCGACGCGTCCCTTGTAGAGATGTTCCTCCACCAGGTAGCGCGCATCCCCGGCTTTGACGGGTCCGTAGATCGTTGCTTCCGGGTACACAGCCACCAATGGCAGGATATTCAAATTCAGATTGCCGACATCGGACAAAGTGGTGACTTCCACTTCGTCCTGAAGGTCATAGGCAGCTAACGCCTCCGTCAGATGCGCGATCAATTCGTCCGCGCCGAGGCGAACGCTTTCGGCATCGTGGGAGACCAGGATCATGGCACGTTTCGTTTGCATGGATTCAACTCCTACTCGTACCGCGCGAGAATCTCATCGACCTGATCAGCGGTGACATTCCCATAAAGATCGTCATCGATCAATACCACCGGTCCGACGCTGCACAGCCCCAGGCAGGATGTGGTGACGAGGGTCCATTTGTCATCCGGAGTGGTCTCGCCGTTTTTCAAGTGGAGCGTTTCGCGCAGTCGATCCCACACGGCTTTACTGCCAACCACATGGCAGGGCGCGTTCTCGCAGAACTTGATGACATGCCGTCCACGTGCTTTCGTGGAGAGCATGTCATAGAAACTGGCGAGAGTATACAACTGGCTTTCCGCCAGGTAGACCTGTTCCGCCGGGTTATGGATCTGCTTGCGGATCTCACGGAAGGCTTCGCCCGGGATATAACCAAGCGCCTGGTTGACCTCGCTAAGGATCGGGATCAACGCGTCCCGTTTTGAGCCGTGTTTTTCGACCGCGGCTCGCACAATGGCGGAGACGTCACGTTCTTTGGTTGGTGCAATCATCAGACCTCCGTTCGGTTTTGTCCGCTAATCTGCGCGAATTTTCAAAACATTCGTGAAGATTAGCGTAAATTCGTGGACGCGTTTTTTTTCTTGCTAAGACTCAACTGCAATGGCATTGAAGTTACACACCTGCACGCAGATACCGCAGCGGATACAGGTCTCATCGTTGATGTGATGGACCTGACGGCGTTCGCCGGTGATGGCGTCGACCGGGCAGTTGCGGGCACAGACCATACAACCCGTGCAGTTCTGCTGGATTTCCATCCGGATCAACGGCTTACATACTTTTGCAGGGCAGCGCTTTTCGTAAATGTGCGCTTCATATTCGTGCCGGAAATTCTTCAGCGTGCTGATCACCGGGGTGGGAGCACCCTGTCCCAGTCCGCACAGGCTATTGCGCGACACTTCATAGCAGAGGTTTTCGAGACGTTCAATGTCGCCCTCTTCGCCCTTGCCATCGCAGATCTTCTGCAGCATTTCGAGGATGCGACGCGTCCCGATGCGGCAGGGCGTGCATTTGCCGCAGGACTCGGCTTGCGTAAAGTCCATGAAGAAGCGGGCAATGTCCACCATACAGGAGGTCTCATCCATCACGACCAGACCGCCCGAGCCCATCATGGAACCGGCTTTGGTCAGCGCCTCGTAGTCGAGTTGCAGGTCGAGGTGTTGCTCGGTGAGACAGCCGCCCATCGGACCGCCGGTCTGCACGGCTTTGAACTTCCTGCCATCCTTCACGCCCCCAGCCACCTCGAAGATGATCTCGCGCAGGGTGATGCCCATCGGCACTTCGATCAGGCCGGGCTTGACGACGTTCCCGCCGACCGCAAAGGTCTTGGTGCCCTTGGATTTTTCGGTGCCCATGCTGGCATACCAGGCCGCGCCGTTGAGGATGATCTGGGGCACGTTCGAGTATGTTTCCACATTGTTGTTGTTGCTGGGCTTGTCCCAGACGCCTTTGACCGAGGGGAAGGGTGGACGGGGATGCGGCTCGCCGCGCTTGCCCATGATCGAGGCGATCAGGGCGGTCTCTTCACCGCAGACGAACGCGCCCGCGCCGACGCGCACTTCCAGGTCGAACGAGAAGTCCGTGCCGAGAATGTTCTTGCCCAGAAAGCCGAACTCGCGTGCCTGTGCGATCGCGATGTTGAGTGTCTCCACTGCAATTGGATATTCGGCACGGCAGTAGATGTAGCCATAGCTCGCACCGACCGCGTAGCCGCCGATGATCATGCCTTCGATCACCGAATGCGGATCGCCTTCGAGCACGCGCCGGTTCATGAACGCGCCGGGGTCCCCTTCATCGGCATTGCAGATCATGTACTTGGGATTGTCGGGAACCGCGCGGGTGATGGCCCACTTCTTCGCCGCCGGGAAGCCCGCTCCGCCGCGTCCACGCAGACCTGAATTCAGGACTTCTTCGATCACACCCTCAGGTGTCATCTCGAACAATGCCTTGCCCAGCGCCTGATAACCATCGGTGGCTAAATAATCTTCGATGTTATTGGGATCGATCTGACCGCAGTTCCGCAGCACGACGCGCACTTCCTTGGGGCGCAGCGGTCCCAGCTCCTCATCCGTAACGGTCTTGACGACTTCGCGGAACTTTTCGACGACACGTCCTTTGAGGAAGTGTTCTTCGACCAGATATGGAATATCATCCGGGGTCATGCCAACATAATGGACGCCCTCCGGGTAGACCATCATTTCCGGTCCACCGGCACAGCCTCCGATGCGAGAAGTTTCCAGCACCTGAACTTCGTCATTCAAGCCCTGGGCTATAAATTCATCCTGTAATGCATCAACGACCTCGTGCGCGCCTTTGGCAAGGCACTCGGGGTCTGCGCATACCAGGACATGCGAACGATAAAACGCCATTTTGCAAAACTCCAAACCAAGAAATACCATGTCACTCTGAGGGAGCGTTCGCCGCGACTGAAGAGTCTCTACTCATCCAGTCGAGATCCTCCGCTCAGGATGACATAGAACTACATCTGAATAATATATTCCTTCACAGGTTGTCCGTTCTGAACATGCTGCTTCATGATCTTCTGCGCCACCTGGGCATCGACCTTGCCGTACATCACCTTGGGCTGGTCGCCGATCACCACCTGCATGATCGGTTCCTGTTCGCACAAACCGATGCAGCCGGTCTGGGTCACAGTGACGCCGCTGACTTTTTCGTTTTCGATGTAGTTCAAGACACTCTTCATCGTATCACGTGCGCCGGCGGCAATGCCGCAGGTGCCCATCGCAACGATCACCTGGATGTTGCCGGGTGTCGCTTTCAACTGTTTCTTTTGCAGCGCTTCTTCGCGAACGCGCTTGAGTTCTTCCAGAGATTTGATAGCAGGCATGATTTCTCCTTTATATTTCAGCTAACTGTTTGCGGCGCGAGCGCCTCGATACCTTCTTCGAGCATGCCGCGCACAAACGTCAATACTTCCGGTTCGGTCAGGGACAGGTCACCGAGTTCTGTTTTTAATTCTGCGTCGTCAAAAACAAAGTCACGGCTGTCGCCATTCTTATCGGTCGCCCGATAGACAAACGTCCAGTGGATATCCGGATGCGAGATCAGCGCCGTGAGGAACGTGGAGGCGATATCTCCGAGCGGCATCCTGTCCACGTGGCTGTGACGGAAGACTGCCTCGACGCGCGTCCCTTTACCGGATTCCGATTGCAGGCTGAGATTACCCTCGGCCATTTCCGCGGCCAGTTTCAGCAGTGGGATTCCCAGTCCCACATTGCGAGTCGTACGCGTGGTGTAGAACGGATCCTGCACTCGCTGGACGGTTTCAACGTCCATGCCGCGTCCATCATCGACCACACAAGCCGAGAGGCGGTCGCTGTGCAGGTCTTCGTGAACTTCAATGCTGATGTTCCGGCTCTCTGCAGCAGCGCTGTTTTCGGCAATGTCGAGCAGGTGCAGGGCGATCTCTCTCATTCTTGCTTAGCTCTGCACCTTCTTCAAGATTTGCGGGAACTTGTTCGGGCGTTGCTTGCCCTGCACCTCGTCGTTGACGACGATCACAGGTGCCTGGCTGCAGGCGCCCACACAGCGGCACTCTTCGAGCGTGATCATCCCATCGGGGGTGGTCTGGCCCAGCTCGATGTTCAGCATCTGCTTGGCTTTCTCGACCAGCTGCGGTACACCGGCTACATAGCAGGCAGTCCCCAGACAAAATTTGATGGTGTGTTTGCCACGCGGCCGGGTCTTGAAGAAGGAATAAAACGTCACGACGCCATGTACCTGGCCGAGAGGAACGTTCAAACTTTTCGCAATGTACGCCTGCATGGAGGGGGAGACATGACCGATCTTTCCCTGTACTTCATTCAGGACCAGCATCACCGCGCCGGGTCGTTCCTTGTTTTCCAGAATTGCCTGATCAATAATGGCTTTTTGCTCCGCCTTTTTAAGCGGATCGTTTTCAGGAATTTCTTTCAAGAGACGAGTCATAATTAGGATACCTTTGATAAGAATTGTGATTATTTTCACAATCTAGTTTAATCGTTGATTTTCAAACCGTCAATCGATGAATGTCACATAAAAACAGGTACATTTCAGAATATCATTTTGTTTCAATGCACACTTCCCGTCCATCGATATGGCTGAACGCCATGCGGATCTCCATCAGGGTGGGGGCGGCAAGGGTAAAGATCGTCTTGCCCCAAAAATCGTTCAGGTGATGGACGTCTCCGCTCTGGATGAGTGCATATTTTTGCAGGGCTGGGAAGGCCGCCGCAGCCTTTTCCGGGGTGGTGTGGCGGGAAATTTCGAGGGCGAGCAAGTGCCATTTTTCCGAGATCAGGCCAAGGGTTGGAAAGAGACCGTAGGTTGTCCGCTCGACGTGCGCGGGGATGACGATGCCTCCCAGTGCCTGGACGCGCTCGAAAACCTCGTCAATGGACAGGCGGATGGATGTAGATAGCAGGCGCGGCTCGCTGCGCACGAATTCTCCTGTTTCATCCACCACGAATTGTTCACCAAAAAAACTGGGCCGGTTTGGCAGGTCCGGGAGCGATTCGTCCACCTGGGTTTGCCAGGCTCCAAGCGCATCGAGAGTTTCAAAGAGCGTAAGCAAATGCACATCTTCGCGTGACTGCACCTCCATGCCTGGAAGAACAGTCAACCTGGTGCCCGCAGCTGCTTTTTGCACGGCGGATACATTCGAACAGGCGTTGTGGTCGGTGATGGCGATCAGGTCGATCTGATGTTCGAGCGCCCTTTGCACGATCAGGGGAGGAATCATCTCCACTTCGGCGCATGGCGAGAGCACCGTATGAACGTGCAGGTCGGCTCGAAAATTTTTCATCGTTCGATCGCTGCTTAGTCGCGGATACCCATTTCCCACAGCTTCCCATTGACTTCATACGTGGGCCGGGAGGTGGATAACAGGATGACGCCCTGTTCGTTGGCTTTGGCGATGGATGCGGCATCGGGCTGGGCGTTCTCGGTAATGATGATGGCTGCCACTTCGTTCAGAGCCGCGATCGCGACAATGTTCAGGTGTGCCTGCAGCGTGATCCACAGGTACCCTTTTCTGGCCCCGGCCATGACGCACGAGAGCAGGTCGGAGCTGTAGCCGCCGGTGGGGAGGATGCCCGCAAAATTGCGCGGCTCCGTCAATACATTCAGGTTGAGTTCATCAATGATTTTTTGAAGGTTCATTGTTTTGTCCATCCCGGCTTGCGCCGAAGGTTTGATCGGGAACGAAAATGCGCATGACCAGCTTTGTGCCTTTGCCAACCGTGGAAGTCAGCTCGATTTCATCCACACAACGCTTCATGTTGACCAGTCCCATGCCGGCGCCAAAACCCATTTCCCGCACCGCTTCCGTGGCTGTGGAATAACCGGGCTGAAAGACCATTTTGGTATCGGGGATGCCCGGTCCATCGTCTGTGGCAGACATGGTGATGCGGTGCGGTTCGACTTCGAGCTTCAGGATGCCGCCGTTCGTCGTGTGGATGATGAGATTCATCTCCGCTTCGTAGACAGCTATGCAGCAGCGCCGCGTGATCTGGGGATCGGCCCCCAGGCGGATGAGGGCGCGCTTGATGTAGCTGGATGCCTTGCCTCCCTGGGTGAAGTCGCCGGCCTTGATGGTGTAGCGGAGGACGAGGGTTGTGCGTTCTGAAAAGATGTCTTCGAACAGATGGCTGGCGCGGTAACGACGGACTTCCTCTTCCTTGTAATCTTTTTGTAGCGCGATCAGGATGCCGCGCGTGATATCGCCTTTTGTAATCATCCCCACAAGTCTGTGATTTTCATCAAGGACGGGCAGGCGGCCCAATCCCTTTTCAGTAAATGTGCGCAGGGCTTTTACGATGGTATCGTAGCTGGCAACAGTTGCCACCTCGCGTGTCATGTACCGGCTGACGGGGGCAGAGAGATCGTTTTTCTGCATGGCCCGCACAATATCCTCGATGCTCAGGATGCCGACAAGTTTGCGATCTTCTTCCACCACGGGGAGCCCGGAAATGCGATTGATTCTTAGAATTTCGAGCACCTCGGAAAGCAGCATTTCCGGAGAGGCAGTTTGTAAATGGCTCGACATCACGTCCCGGATTTTGAGATCGTATGACAACTCCTCGACGCGGCTAATTTCATGAGCATCGTGGTCCGTAATGGGACGGCCGCGACGACCATGCATTTCCTGTTCGGTCGGGGTTCTAGCTGGAGGTTTCATTCGATTCGAAACTTGGGAGTCCGGCCTTATGGAGGCGTCCGCACAGTTCGAACATGCCAAACGGACTTGAGATCAGCGGCATTTTCTCCTGGGTTGCAATGTCAAGGGTCTCGGGCTGGGGTTGTTTACCGCGCACAAAAATAATGGCCCGGAACTCGGCAATCTGCGCCGTGCGTACCACCTGCGGGTTCGTCAAGCCGGTCAGCAGCACAGCCTTGGGCTGGCTGAAGGCCAGCACATCACTCATGAGATCCGCCCCGTAGGCGCCACGAATTTTTATGTTTAGATCTACCTCTGGGTTTAAAGGCGTTCCATCCACCAACTTAATAATATCTTTCAAATTCATAGTACTAGCATTCCTTTCACCTCTCAGTTTGTTTACCGTACTTATATAACCTTTGCTCCTTCAATGCTAGTGACAAATTTCACAAAACGGCACTGAAAAAATAGCCGCCCGAAAAAGAGGGCGGCTTGGAGAATGACTTTTGGTATTGAAATGATTTTGTTGTCATCACCAGGTAGGGCGAGCCAGTCCAATATGCTTCGATGAATTTCGTTGTGCGTGATGAAAGAGCAAAGTACTGCAGTGTCCTGTGATGTATTGCGATGCTTCAGACTCGCCGCTACTTCAGTTTATTATAAGGAAAAGGCTCTTTTTAGTAAGTTGCATTCTTCATGTTTGAAGAGGATATTTGTCATAATAGTCTGACAAGATTAGTCACCTGTTGTTAGGGAATTGAATCCTCTGAGGGTGTGAATATACATTGAAGCGATCTCGCCGTGCGTAGCCGATCAAGGTGACGCCATATCGTTCCGCCATTTCGATGGACAACGAACTTGGCGAGGTACGCGAGATCAGAATAGGCGCCTGAAGGCGCGCGGCTTTTTGGAGCATTTCCGAACTGATGCGCCCCGTTGTGATCAATATCCTTGTTTCCGGCCAGACATTGTTCATGAGGCAAAGCCCGGCAATTTTGTCGAGTGTGTTGTGCCTGCCAATGTCCTCTGCGGCCAGGACGATCTTTTCTCCATCGCACAGCGCCGAGGTGTGAACCCCGCCTGTCTCGCGGTACAACTCCTGGGATTTGAATAGTCTCTCCACGAGATGACCGATCGTCTCTGGCGGGACCCGGGGCCGGTCGCCGTTGAAAGAAACGTCTACGCGTGCCAGCGCGTCCACGGCGGTGACGCCGCCAGTGCAGCCGGATGTCCGCCGCCAGGATTGGGGTTGCTCCACGCTGCGGTTCAGCCAGACATCCACATTGTCGCCGTGTTCGCAGACGCGCACATCCTCCACTTCATCCATAGACTGGAGAATGCCTTCGTTGTAGAGAAAGCCAACCGCCATCGCTTCCAGGTTGACGGGGGTGCACATAAACGTCAGCCATACTTCGCCATTGACTGTCAACGAAACAGGGCTTTCCACAATGGTTTCTGCATCGTACGGCTTCCACTTTTTGAATTCATATCTTTTGTAATGGATCGCTTTTTGAGGGGCAATCATCGTTCACTCTTTCTGCCATGGCATAGGGGTAGTACCGGTAAAGCTAGCCGACTGAAATTCGCCTGGGGCTGAATTATAATCCGACATATATTCCATGCCCTGGAGGGCCATGTTGTGAAACGGTCTCGAGCGCTCGATGCTGTCAGAGGAATTGCCATTCTTATCGTCCTGGTCTGGCATTACATGCCACGAGGATCTGCAACACCAGAGATTCTTGTTACTTCCACTCGGATGTTCTGGAGTGGTGTCGACTTGTTTTTTGTTCTTTCGGGGTTTTTGATCGCAGGGATTCTCCTGCAAAACGTAAGTGCAAAAAATTATTTCTCAACCTTCTATATTAGAAGAGCAGCCAGAATTATCCCTTTGTATATGGTAATCGTTTTTGTGCTTGTGGCTGTTATCTATCTGGCGCCCAGACTGGGGGCTGATGAACTAGCGGATAGTGTAGACAGGCATCTGCCGCTGTGGTCTTATCTAACTTTTACTCAGAACTTTCTATATGCGGGCTGGGTAAAATTTGATGATCCCTGGATCGATGTGACCTGGTCACTGGCAGTGGAGGAACAGTTCTATATTGCTTTATCCCTGCTGGTCAGAAACTTAAGCAAAAAGAAATTGCTGATCCTGGCAATCGCATTGATCATTATTGCGCCTATCCTGCGATTCTATACCTCGAACGAAATGGCAGGTTATGTGCTGCCTCTCCACCGGGCAGATGCATTGATGTTCGGGGTTCTGCTTGCCTTGGCCTGGCAAGCAGATAAAGGAAAGGAATTTCTATTTAAGCATGCCGCCGCTCTTCGCTGGTCCTGTTTTTTCCTGTTTCTCGTGATTGCCTATCTGACCTATAAACAGACATGGATTGGAGATGCCTGGGGGCACTTTTGGCTCGCACTTTTTTACTGCAATTTCATTGTGCTGGCGCTGATCCAAAACGGAGCGGGAAAACTCAATCCGTTTAACAGCAAAATTCTGGAATGGTTTGGCTTACGATCCTACGGCATTTATTTATTCCACAAACCTGTCCAGATCCTTATTCCTTTTGTTCTGGGCTGGTTACTACATCAGACCCTTTCCCCCTGGATAGTCGTCCTGATCTCTACGATTTTATTGTTTGTGGTATCTGAAGTTTCGTACCGTTTCCTTGAAAAACCGATCATGTCGTGGGGACATCGCTTTAAATATGAGCAAGCTTTGGCGGCTGACCTGGAAAGCAAAAGTCTGGATTCGGTCGTCGCTGCAGATAATCCTTAAACACTATCCCAATTTTGAGGCAATGAAGGTAGTGACCAGTTGGGATCAGGTCTCCAGCCGGACCACGCGCCATCAAAGGGATAGGCGCGTGTTTCAAGTTTTTCGAAGACTTCCTGCCTAGCTGCATCGATCTCCCGGACCCATTCTTCGCGAAGGATGCCGCACTCGATACCTCTCTGATAATCCTCCATATCCTTCCAGCGCCATTCATAGGTTGGTTCAATAATGATATCCAGTTCCAAATCGAATGAATCGAACCCGATCGTGCTTCGGCGGAAAGGGAGCTGGAAGTTGACGTAATAACACAGGAACTGATCATTATCCGCTTGCCAGAAATAATAACTGGCATAGTACTTTTCCGGCTGGAGCAGGATCAGCAAACGATTCGTCCGCCAGGTGTACCTCTCCATGTTCCAGGTTCCCTTTTCGTACTCACCCCAGCGATCCCATTCTCCGGATGTGCCATGCTTTCCGTGGATATAACCGTCAGGTGCGAAGCATTCTGCTCCCGGCAGGATAGCCAGTGCCACCTCGTCCGGTTGGTCCTGAACAATTACTGCTGATTGGATATATGAAACGCGCTGATTGTAAATCCCGCGCAAGGCGACAATATCACCTGGATTCCATATTTTTGTCATAGCTAGACCCTATCCCAATTTCTAGGTAAGGTGGGCGGAGCCCAGCTCGGGTCGGGCATCCAGTCCAGCCACGAACCGTCAAAAGGGTATTGACGTTTTTTAAGCCTTTCCAGAATTTCAGGTTTTGCGGCTTCGATACCTTGTACACATTCGGGAGAAATAATCCCACATTCAATCCCTTTTTGGTAATCGTCCACATCCTTCCATTTGAAAGAAAGATCGGGATCGATGTCAATATCAAGCTCAAGGTCCATTGCGTCAATGCCGCAATGGCTTCTGCAGTAAGGGTACTGAAAATTTATGTAATAGCCTGTGAACCTGTTTTGTTCATGATTCCAAAAAAGTTCTGTTGCGTAGTATTTTTGGGGTTCCAGAATGATCAGTAGACGATGGGTATGCCAGGTGAAATCATCCAATTCCCAGTCTGTGTCCGTGAAATCCCAAACGCGCTTTCCACCCTTTTTGCCCTTGCTATAATCCTTTTCGACTTTGCATTGGGTACCGGGCAAAATAGCCAGCACAAGCTCCTGCAGCGTATCTTTTACCACTAAGGTTGGTATGGCATGCCAGATGCGATTTCTAAATATTCCTCTCCATGTGATTACATCACGTGTTTGCCACATGTTCTCTTCCCTTTTCTGAGTTGCGATGGGCTTTGTAGAAGACATCCGGGTCCGCGAGGAACGCCTCGCGGCAGGATTCGGTGCAGAGATAGATCGTCCTGCCGCGGTATTCGACGCGCGGAAAATATGCCGGGTCAGTATCGCTGAACTTTCGCCCGCAGAGGGTCACGAAGCGCGGGAACTTCTTTCGACCAGAGAAATCGAACGGCATACCGTTATTGCTTTGGTTCCACTTCTGCGATGAAGACTTCGAATGGGCTGATCGTCAGTCCGTAAGGCCGCTTGACCGTCTTCAGGCGTTCGGCACTGGAGAACAGGATCTGCAAGTTGTGCCCTTTGATCTCTTTGGCGCGCGAAAAATTCAGGTCGAGTTTTTTACTGGAGAAGTTTAGAATGACCAGCACTGTTTGCCCCTCCGCTTTGCGCACAAAGGCGAGATAGTCTTTAGCGGTATTATTCAAGGCGATATATTCTCCTGATACCAAAGCAGGTGAAGCTTTACGCACCTGCAGGAGATATTTGTAGTAATTCAGCAAGGAATTTGGATTGTGTTGTTGGTCCCGCACATTGATCCCATCGCGGTAGTTGGGATTGACAGGCAGCCAGGTCTGTACATTTGGAGGAGAGAAGCCACCGTTGGGGCTGTTTGACCATTGCATGGGGGTGCGATTCTTGTCGCGCGACATTGCACCGGCTCGCGGCGCAGCCTCCTGCGAGTCCACCTTCAATTCGTTGACCAGCCGATCGTAATACCAGGTTGCCATGCTGTCGCGCAGTTTAGTCGGATCGGTGATGATCAGGTCGGTCATGCCGATCTCCTCACCGTTGTAGAGGAAAGGCGTGCCCATGAGGGTCAACACGAGCGCAGCATGGAGGCGGGCCAGCGCCGCGTCATTCTGCCGGTCTCCGTAGCGCGTATGGATGCGGGCGGTATCATGGTTGCCGAGGGCGTTGCACGGCCAGCCCTTAACGGGAAGCGCCTCCAGCTGGGACAAACGCTCCTTTTGGTTGCGCCGGATATGGTCGGGGGTGATGCGTTCGACGCGCATCAGCGGGAAGTTGAAAACGAGATGAAGTTCGTCGTCGCCGTTCCCCAGGTAGGCAATCTCCTCGTTCTCCGCAACCAGCAATCGGTCGCCATCATATTCATCGATAAGCGCGCGCAGTTCCTTCATTAACTTATGTATGCCGGGCTGCTCCCATTGGTGCTTGAACATGTCATACCAGTATTTTTCGATCTGTTTTTTCTCCTCGGATGTTTTAGCCAGATCAGAGGCGTGGCGCAAGCCTGCCAGATCAAATGGGACCTCGTGAGGCGTGAGGTCCGGATCCTCGAAGATCGTGCCGATAGCGTCGAGGCGATACCCATCCACACCAAGGTCGAGCCAGAAGCGGACAACCTCCCACATGGCCTGTTTGACTTCAGGATTATGCCAGTTGAGATCGGGCTGCTGCTTCATGAAGTAGTGATAATAGTATTGACTGCGTTCAGGGACATATGTCCAGGCTTCGCCGTCGAAACAGGACTGCCAGTTGTTCGGAGGTGCATCCATCCAGACATACCAGTTGGCTTTGGGATTGTCGCGGCTTGATTTCGACTCAAGGAACCAGGCATGCTGATCGGAAGTGTGGTTCAGCACGAGGTCCAGGATGACACGGATGCCGCGTACATGCGCTTCGCGCAGAAATGTTTTGAAATCCTCGATGGTTCCGTATTCTGGCGCGACATTTGTGTAATCCGAAATATCATATCCGCAGTCCCAGTTGGGAGAAGGGAAGTGCGGCGAGAGCCAGATGCCGTCCACTCCAAGGTCGGCAAGATAATCAAGTTTTTCGACGATGCCTTTGAAATCACCAATGCCATCTCCGTTGCCATCCGCAAAGGAGCGTGGATAGAGCTGATAGAAAACAGCAGTCTGCCACCATTTCAAGTCGGTCATTGCTTACCTCTGAGTAGATTGTAGTTTCCCAACAATTTTCACGCAGGGTCTCGAAAAGACTTCTTCCTGATGTGGTGCTTCCGGGAGTTCGCCCGTCAGGTCCTGCCCCGGGAAGTGCAGTCGTTCGTGCAGGTCATTTCGCCATTTCGGGCAATCGGTGACGTCGTAAACAACGCCCTGATAGGCGATCAGTTTTCTGGTACCGCGCTCTCCCGTACTGCGGCGAAGTTCCATTTCTGTGACGATGTAATCTGGAATGTTCATGCAGGGAATTATACAGGGTACTGCTCTGGCAAAGAAAAATCTCCTGCACTGGCAGGAGATTTTTTGTGGTTTGTTTGCCTTACTTTACTTCTTTTAGATTGGGAACCCGGTGCTGCTCTATATCCAGGTCATTAAGATCTCTGTTAATGGATTTGCCATTACATTTGCCAACGACGTTGATCTCTTCACCTTTCCGGTCATACACCAGGTCACACTTCCAACGGCCGGTCGTCTTAACTGCAAGTGTGAATCGATCATTCTCTGTATCGTAGAGACCCAGGCCTGTCATTTTAAAATTGGATGTGAATTCACAGCGATTCAACTGGAAATTGTATTTTGTGCCGTCATCATTGCTGTCGAAATAGAGAGTGCCTCCGTATGTGCATCCCACGGATGTGGGGGTGAAACCGTCCCAGTAAAAGAATTCAGGCAAATAGTAGATCTCGGTTTCAGCGGAAGATAAGGCTTCGGACGGATCCTGGAAGGATTTTGCC